>CAZBEP010000220.1:0-3247 GCA_964490925.1 uncultured Eggerthellaceae bacterium
GAAGCTGATTGCTGGCTGGCTGCCGCGCACGAACTCGCCGCTGGCGTCCACGAAAAGGATGTCGCTTGCAGCTTTCGAGCGCTTAAGCGTGCATGTCGTTTCTCCTGCGGAACCGGAAATTATCTCTTCTCCAGCCATTCTTCCCTCGTCAAACAGGTTATATGCTCTGTTCGCAGAACCCCCTCCAATGCGCAAGGAGCATTCTCTGAAGTGTGATGGTAATGGAATCCGCATTTCTCTTGAACCCGCTTTGATTTCTCATTCCCATCAAAGTATCCGCACCACATTTTTTGGAGATTCAGTACTTCAAAACCATATCGCGTTATCTCGCGAACAGCCTCCGGGATAAGACCATGTCCCCAAAACGGAACGCCAATCCAGTATCCGATTTCACCCTCTGTATCGGGAATTCCAATGCTGCTTGCCTTGCCGAGCTTTAATCCTATGCTGCCAACTGGATGTCCGACAGCCTTTAGAACTACCGCATATGTTTCTGGTTCAGAAAGCACGCCTCTTATAATCTCTCTGCTATTTTCCACACTCGTATGAACAGGCCATCCCGCAATCGGGCCCACATCGGGATTGCTGGCGTATTTGTATAAATCCTCGGCATCGCTTTCTTCCCAGCGGCGCAGGGTAAGTCTTTCAGTCTCCAATACCATCTTTCGTCCCCGTTTCTTTTTCTTCGGAGCAGGAAGCTCCTCGCACATTGACCCCAAAGGCTCACGCAGAAAACCTTATTATCCGCGTCGTTCACGAGCAAGATCTCTTTTGCGCCATCATACGGAAGCTTCGTATCCGAGTTTGGCGTCATCGCCACAACAGACTTCGTAGGCTTCACGAGGGAGCGGTTCGATGGCGGCGGGATCGCGGGAGCCCGGCGCAAGCGGCCCTCAGAGATCGACGTTGCTGCATGCCCATAGGCGCCTTCTCCCCGCGTTCCCTCTAAGCTTTAGCGGCACGCTCGCGATCAGCGCGCTCGGCGAGCCAGGTCTTTATGACGACTTGGCGGCTCACGCCGATGCGCGAAGCCTCGTCGTCGAGCGTAGAGATCAGCCATTCCGGCAGCGAAAGGGCTGTCTGGCGCCGGCTGCGCCCGGGCTTGCGAAGCGTGGGCATATCAGCGTAATCAAGGACGCTCTCTTCGCCGGCCTCGAACACTCGCTCCATCTCGTCCGCGCTGTTAAAGGTTTTCATAATAGGCCCTCTCTTCGTCCATATGGGAGCGGCGCACGGACATGATCCTCGTCTTGTCCTTGCGCGGCGTCACGATCGCGGTCCAACATGCGCCACGCATTTGTCTATTGGGGCCTTGACGCGGCGGAAGTAGGGCAATGAGCGGGCCGTATACCGTCAAGGCGGGACGCGATTTCTGGCGCACCCTCGACCCGTTCAGGCGCAGGTACAGCAGATCGCAATTCATCGAAATCGTAGGGATCGTCAAGGGCTGCATTCGCGAACTGCAGGAGCGCGGAGAGGTGACCGAAAGCGGCTGGGCGACCCACATGCTCGAGAAAGCGCCGTTCGGCGACGGGCTGCGTTACGAGTTCCCCATCTTCGACGACGACGTGCTGGTCGTGTATCTCAAGCGCGAGCGCAGACGGGTGATCCGCATGGTCGGCGTCTACGACCACCGCTCCATACCGTCAGGATAGGCTCAATTGAATTTCTGAACGCAACAGCGTTGCTAATCATCGTTTCCCATAAGAAAGCCTACGAGCGCCTGCGGTATTCGCTCGGGGTAATCCCTAAGGCTCCTTTGAACGCGACGGAGAACTTCGAGGGGCTGTCGTAGCCCACGAGGGCGCCTACCTCGGCAATGCGCAGGTCGGTTTCCCGCAGGGTCTTTGCGGCAAGCTCCATGCGCATCGCCCTGACGTAGGCGGCGGGCGAGGTGCCGTACACGCCCTTGAAGCATTCCTTGAACACGGTGAGCGACATCCCCGCCGCGCGCGCCGCGTCCTCGACCCGCACGTTTTCGGAAAGGTCGGACACCATGCAGTCGCGCGCCTCCTTCACGCGGGCGACCTTCGACCGGGGGAAGTAGGCGGCGTCGCCCGCGCCCGCAGGATCGTCGATCGATTCGAGGAACAACAGGAGCTCGAGCGCTTTGACCTGGCAGTACGCGACGCGCATGCGTTGGGGCGCCTCGTAGAGCTCGGCGGCGATGCGGCGGGCCTGCTTGTTTCCGTGCAGCAGGAAGGGGCGGCCGTCGCGGCAGAAGCGGCGTTTGAGCTCGCGCAGGTCGAGGGGAAAGCCCGGCAGCGCGCGATGGATGGACGCCGGTGCGAAGGAGAGGTCGAGAGACACGGTGACGCCCTCGTAGCGGGCGGTGGGGAACACGAACTCGCCAGTGTGGCAGGAGCGATCGTCGACTTTGAGATCCCCCGACGACACGTAAGCGAGCGAGCCGTCCGGCAACGGCTGCTCGATCCTGCCCTCGCGGCACCAGTCGATGCAGAGCACGTCGCTCGACGTGGCGAAGGCCGAGACGCAGCGCGCCATGCGAAAGTCGTTGAAGGACACCGTGACGCCGGGCAGCGCCTCGACGAAGCGCATCTGCCCCGTGCCGGTCTCGCTCTCAACGCTCAGCACGGAGGATTCCCCCTCCGCGCTCAAATGCGCCTCCCCGCCCAGCACGGAAGGGGGAGCGCCGCCGAGCGTGAAGGGAAAGGCCGCGTCGTTGCCTGCGAATATGCTGCCGAAGCCTCCGCTCACAGCGGCTCGTCTCCCTCGCGGCGAGACGGAGGCGCGAGCGTGAGCGCCTCATCGCAGCAGCGGTTGAGGAATTCCCGGTCGTGGGTCACGAGCACGACCGCGATACCCGTCTCGGCAAGCCTTCTGACCAAGCGCGCAACCTCCCTCATATGGTCGAAGTCAAGGCCGCTCGTCGGCTCGTCGAGCAGAAGCAGCCGCCGCTCGGACACGAGCGCGCAGGCGAGCGCGAGCCGCTGCTTCTGGCCGCCGGAAAGAGCCATCGGATGAGCCTCGGCCCGATCGGCAAGGTCGAGGCTGCCAAGCACCTCGCCGATGCGCGCCCGCGCCCGCTCATCGTCCTTCCCGCCTATCGCGAGCAGGCATTCGTTCCACACGCTGTCGCTGAACAGCTGATGATTCACATCCTGCATGACCAGGGACGCGCATCTCTTCCGATCCTTGCGCGCAAGCGGCCTTCCCTCGAAGGCGACGCTCCCGACGTCGCGGCGCTCAAGGCCGGCAAGGCCGCGCAGCAGCGTCGACTTGCCGA
>CAZBEP010000221.1:0-3244 GCA_964490925.1 uncultured Eggerthellaceae bacterium
CCCGGAACACGGATGTGTAGCGAGCCTGCTCCTCGATGATTTTCCACAGCTGCGCGGTCGGATCGTCCTCTTCCACGACGCCGCGCCCTTCCTCGGTCAGCACCCAGAACACCGGTGGCGGAGCGGCAGGTTTCAGATACACTTCGCCATCTTCCCCTTCCACCTCAACGGGTTCCGCCTCGCCTTCGGAATAGGGCTTGCCTTCGGCATCGACGCGCTCGATCATCCCGGCATCAAAGAGCATCTTGCAAAAGCTTGCCGACGTGAACACCGACCCGCGATAACGCAAAAGCTCTGCCACATGGTTTTCCAGATCATCGACAGAGCGCGGCGTTTCGCAGAAGGCCATAATCGCAAGCAGCGTGCGCCGGTACGGCGCCATACTCCCGAACAGATCGGCGATTCTCTCGCGCGGAGTGCGCGGCGGCTTTTCAGGAATTTCAGAACGTGCCGCAAGCAAGCCGGGGTCTCCGATGTATCCGTAGAGTTCGGCCCGGTCGTCGTCGTCCCAGTCTTCTCCGTCATCTTCAAGCGGATCATAATCGCATTCCGCGAGCGGATCGGCGACGTTTTGCGCCTCGAAATCTTTCTCGTTTTCCATGCGCACCTCTCATCTAACCCGGCACAACGCCGAAGCGCTCGCCTGTCTCACCTTGTCCAAGCACTCTCGCCTACATCGACCGGCGCAGACCGCGCACGGACTCGCACATCTCGCCCTGCCCGCGCGCGGTCTGCTCGTCGATCGCCCAGTGCGGGTGCGGGAGCCAAAGACCCCCGCACCCTGCCTGAGCGCCTTCGAGCACCTTAGAAGAACATGTACGATGAGTACCCGAGGTTGTAGAGGATCACACGAAACGCGATGCCTCCGACAAGCGCGCACACAGCACCTGCGCCTGCAAGCGTCGCGACCTGCGCGCCCGACCGCTTCGTCGAGACAATGCCCAAAAGAAGCGGCACAAGCGCCCCGAGCAGAAGTGCTCCGCCCCAGAACAACAGCGCGTTATCGCCCGTCAGGAACCCCGACACAGCCGCAGAGGCATCCGTTATGCCCTGCGTCGGATTTGTCGAGTCAAAGTAGTATCCAACCGACGTGTAGGCATCGCCAAGCGTCGTTACGAACAAGCCATATGCCACGACGACGAGAGCCTGAACGCCCCCGGCGATTGCCAAGAGTTTCGAGACGAATTTCGTCTCGATGCCTTTGAGGGCTTGGAGCACCGCAACCCCCAAGGTACCGAGCAGAAAAGCGTTCGCGAGATAAAACGCGTAGAGCAGCATGTTGTTCCACGCAGGCAGTGACGCCATCGTGTACGAATGCGACATGAACACGACGAGCAGCACCGACGCCGCTATCGCAAGAATCCCGACCCACTTCGGCGTGTCTCCTTTGCGCGCGAGCGCGAAGTACACGACAGCGACGACGATGAACACGACGATGAAGATGAGCTCCTGGGTGATGCCGGACGTAATATGCCCGAACCCGCTGAAGATGCGCTCGGCGTGGTGCAGATGCAGCGCCGAGGCGCAGCCTCCGATCACGATCGCGACGACGGAAGAGGCGATAGCCGGCATGCGAAACTCTCTGTCCTTGCCCATGACGGCGAATACTCCCGTTATGCACATGATGCCGGCGCCCAGCGTGACGAACAGGGTGAAGATCACCAACGGCCATTGAACTGACATTGCTTACGCACCTCCCTGCCACACTCGGTCGCGCAGGATGTAGTAAAACGACGGACGGTTGCCCACATCGGGCAGCTGATGCACGTCGTCTTCCCCGTACTCGTCGATGACGTCGCCCATCCGGGCGAAGCTCGTCAGGTTTGAGTCGTAACCGATATCGTTGATCTTTTTCATGTCGTCGCCGACCGACACGTCGAGCGGAGCCGGGCCTAAGAAATTCTCTATGCCCTCGTCAAGGTCTCCGAAATAGCGTGCGCGGGCGCTGCACTGCATGACGCATTGCGGGAGCTCCCCCTGGCTGATCTTCTGCTCGCACAGCGTGCACTTCTCGACGACGCCCGACTCGCTGTTCAGGTAGCGCACCCCGTAGGGGCACGCCATGACGCAGAACTGGCAGCCGATGCACTTCTCGCGGTCGATCTGCACCGTGCCGTCGTCTTGGATGTGAGATGCCTCGGTCGGGCACACCGACACGCACTCGGGGTTTTCGCAGTGCTGGCAGCCGAGCGGCAAGAAGTACATCTCGACATCGGGGAACTGCCCCGACCCGCCGGGCTTCGGATTCGGCCCGATGCGCACGACCTTGTTCCAGAACGACCCGACGGGCACCTCGTTGACCGTCTTGCAGGCAACCGTGCAGCCGAGGCAGCCGACGCACCGGTTGAGGTCGGTAACGATCGCGTAATGCGTCATAATTGCACCTCGTTCCTTTCAGCGTAGCTTTGCTGCGTCTCCTCGCTATCGACGACGGGCAGCCACTCCTGCAGGCGCGGGTCGGTGCACGACGAGATCATCTCGGTGCCGTCGATGTCGCACGGAACGGGGTTGCCGTTCGGGGAGTTTTCCTCCGTCGCCTTGTACACCTTTACGTTGTAGGCGCGCGCATAGCTCGAGCCGCAAATGGGGTCTCGCAGATCCTTGTTCACGAGTGTATTCACATTTACGAGACTCAATCCCTTGTCGGCGCATTTGAACTCGGGCATCCACCACTGGTGCTCGCAGTTGATAGTTCCGGGTGCGATGCCGTAATACAGGTCGGCAACCTGGCGAATCGCGTTGCGCTCCGTCTCGATCCATACCCAGTCTCCCTGCTCGATACCAAGCTCTTCCGCATCGGCGGGGTTGATCTCGACCCGCGGCGTCGGCCACAGCTCGCGGCACCATGGCAGCTGCCTGTGCTCGCTGTGGAAATACACCGGGATGCGCCTACCCGTCGTCATGATGAAGGGGTACTCCTCTGCGCGCTCCGGCTGAGCAATGGGGCCTTCCGGCGGCTCGGTGTAGGTGGGAAGCGTGAATGGCCCGATGTTCTCGAACAGCTCTTCGCTCTTTTCGTCGGGACGCGAGAAGTAGTCGATGTCCTGGCCATAGAAGGGGTTCGTGGCGCTGTGGAAGCTCTCAATCCGCGTATTCCAGATCTCTTGCTTCTTCGTCGGCGTGCCGAGACCCGGCGCAGTGAACTGCGCACCTCCGCCCCCTGCTGTTTGCGAGCTCAGGGACAGTCCGCCCTCGAAGCGGCGGTACGACCCCCAGACATCGGGCTGGATGACCTTCATGTCCT
>CAZBEP010000222.1:0-3243 GCA_964490925.1 uncultured Eggerthellaceae bacterium
GGCGGCGGCTGGCCGCAACTGCGGGGGCTGGCCGCGTCTGTAAAATCTGGAATGCAATTCCAGATATTGCAACACTACCTCAACCCGCCTTATACTGCCCCCGAACCGGACAGGAGGCACCTCTCATGTATATCGACCGTGAAATCGAACGCACCCTGCGCACGTACCTCGGCCAATTCAAATGCGTACTCGTGACAGGCGCACGCCAAACCGGCAAGACCACCATGCTCAAGCACCTTCTCGGAGAAGAATACGCCTACGTCTCGCTTGACGACCTGAACGAGCTTGACAGCGCGCTGGGTTCTCCGAGCTCGTTTCTCACGACCTCCACCACACCTGTGATCATCGACGAGATCCAGCGTGCGCCAATCCTGTTCCAACAGGCAAAACTGGTCGTCGATAATTCTGACGAATACGGCGGCATCGTCCTTACCGGATCGCAGACCTACAATCTGATGCAAGGGGTCGGAGAGTCGCTGGCGGGGCGCGTGGGGATACTCGAGCTTGCCCCCCTCTCCCTCAGAGAGCTCTCGGGCGCCATGAGGCGCACGCCCTACGCCCCCCGCCGGCTTGAGCGCGATGAGGCAGCAAAGCCGCCGAAAGGGTTCGACCTTTGGTCGCACATCCAGCGAGGCTCGATGCCGCGCCTCCAAGATGAAAGCGTAGACTGGTACGCCTTCTACAGCAGCTACGTCCAAAGCTACCTCGAGCGCGACGTGCGCCAGCTTGTCAACGTGCGGAGCCAGCACGCGTTCTTCAACTTCATGGTGGCGGCTGCCGCGCGTACGGGGCAGCTTCTCAACACGAGCGACATCGCGGACACGATAGGCGTAGACGCAAAGACCGTCCGAGGCTGGATCTCCGTGCTCGAGGCGAGCGGCATGGTGCGGATCCTGCAGCCGTTCTGGGCAAACAGCTCGAAGCGCCTCGCAAAGACCCCAAAGCTTTACTTCATGGACACCGGGCTTGCATGCCATCTTCTAGGCTGGAACACCGCCGAGCAGCTACGACGCGGAGCCATGGCGGGGCATATGTTCGAGACCTTCGTCGTGTCGGAAGTGCTCAAAAGCCACATGAACGCCGGGAGGGATCCTCGCAACGTCCGCTTCTATCGCGATTCGCAAAAGAGGGAGATCGACCTCGTCATCCAAGACGGAAGGACTCTGCATCCCGTCGAGGTCAAGACGAGCGCCAACGTGCGCGGCGATGCCATCAAGCACTTCCGCGCTTTGGAGGGAATAGTCGATTACGAGGTGGGGTTCGGCCATGTCGTATGCCAGGCCGAGGCTCCGTACCTCATCGATGAGAACGTGCAGGCCGTACCCGTGTGGGCGATCTGAGGCTCAAGCGCCATGGGGGGGATTTCCAACCCGCCAAGCGTCGCCCCTACGCCCGCGACACGCCCTTGCCGAAGGCATCGAAGCGGGCGGGGCGGGCGGCTGCGGGCGGCTGCGGGCGGACGCGGGGCGCGACGCAGCGGGGCGCGGGGCGGCGGGGCGCGTGCTAATTCTTGTGAAATGAAAGCCGCCCGCACCGGTCGCCGACCGCATTGCGCTACCATGTCCCCATGGATACGATCAAGCGACATGATACCGGGGCGGCCGTCGAGGACGTGCAGCAGCGCCTCGCGGCGATCGGGTACCTGCCGGAGGGAGCAGTCACGGGAGAGTACGGCGACGAGACCGCCGCAGCGGTCGCCGCGTTCTGCCGCAGCACGGGACTTCCCGCTTCGGAAGAGGTGACCGACAAGGTATGGGCGGCCCTCGTCGATGCGTCGTTCTCGCTTGGCGACCGCACCCTCTACCTGCGCATGCCGCACTTTCATGGAAACGATGTCGTCGAGCTGCAGCGGGCGCTCGGCGCGCTCGGGTTTTGCGCCGGGTCGGAGGACGGCATTTTCGGTGCGCACACGGAGCTTGCGCTTCGCAGGTTCCAGCTCAACCTCGGCCTGCCGTCGGACGGCATTGCGGGTGCCTACACGTATGCGGCCGTTCGCAACCTTCACCATTCCTGGGAGGGGAAACCGGCGGCTCCTCTCGCGCCCTCGCTTGGCTTTGCGCGCGCGGCCGACGTGCTCGAGCGCAACGCACTGTGCCTGTTCGGCACGAAACCGTTCACGCGCGGCGTCGCTGCGCGCATGGCGAACCTTGCGCTTGCGACGAACCCGGCGTCGAAGATCCTTTCCGCCGACACGCTGCTCGTGGCTCCCGACGACGACATGCTGCTCGTGCATATCGTGCTGCCGGACGAGGAGGCCGCGCCGAGCATCCCGCGCGTCATGTACGACGACGAGGACGGCCTGGCGGTACGGCTCGAAACGGCTATCTGCACCGCGCGCGTATCGTCTCTGCATCGCATTGCGGTCGAGCTTCCGGGCACGATGTGGGAGGACGCCGGCGAAGGCCGGTCTGCGCAGCATTTCGCCATCACGCTGCTCGACGCGCTCTGCGCGGCGCTGCAGTGACCGTGCGACCGCGCGGCGCGGGCGCTTGGCGCGCGGCGGGCAGGCCGTCCGGGCGCCCGGCGCGATCCGCGCTGCGCGGGAACGCTTGCCGCACTGTGCGGGAGTGCCTGGCGGCGGCTTTGTTTCGGGCGCACGTTGCGTCGTGCGCGTTCGCCCTCAAGGGGACTTCACAGACGAGAGCCGTCTACAGACGAAAGCCGAAAGGAGAAAAGACGACATGACCCGTCCGATGACCATGGCGGAAAAGATACTCGCCGCGCATGCCGGCCTTGCCGAGGTCGCCCCCGGCCAGCTCATCGAGTGCAACCTCGATCTCGTGCTCGCCAACGACATCACCGGCCCGATCGCCATCAAGGAGTTCCGCAAGATCGGCGCCGAGCAGGTGTTCGACCCAACGAAGATCGCGCTCGTGCCCGATCACTACGCCCCGAACAAAGACATCAAGTCGGCCGAGCAGACCAAGATGCTGCGCGACTTCGCCCGCGAGCAGGGTATCGAGCACTACTACGAGGTCGGCTGCATGGGCGTCGAGCACGCGCTCCTGCCCGAGCAGGGCGTCGTGACCGCAGGCGACCTCATCATCGGGGCGGACTCCCACACCTGCACCTACGGTGCGCTCGGTGCCTTCTCGACGGGCGTGGGGTCGACGGACGCCGCTGTGGGCATGGCGTTGGGCCGCGCGTGGTTCAAGGTGCCCGAAACGATCAAGTTCAACGTCGAAGGCGAGCTTGCTCCCGGTGTGACCGGCAAGGACGTCATCCTCTACATCATCGGCCTCA
>CAZBEP010000223.1:0-2055 GCA_964490925.1 uncultured Eggerthellaceae bacterium
CAGTCGCGCAGATTGATCTTGCGCGCACCCCTTGCCGAGTGTATGATATATTTGTAATATCATATATATAACAAATGGAAAGGAGCAGGATCGATGGAGGAAAAGCAGACCGCGAATGAGGATAGCGGGCGATGGACTCCGGGGAGGCGCGCAGCCGTATTCGTCGCGGCGACGTTTGTGCTCACCTGGGCGGTGGAGTTCGGCGTCATCTGGCCTTTGGCCGGAGGCGACCTGACCGAAGGCTCCAGCATCGCGACGAGCGCCCTCACCGTAGGGATCATGTTCCTGCCCGCAGTCGGGATGCTGCTTGCTCGTCTCATCACGCGCGAGGGCATGCGCGACGCGTGGTTCAAGCCCGTGCGCTTCAAGCGCACGTGGAAGTGGTGGGTTGCGGCATGGCTTGGCACCGTTGTGCTCATTGCAGTGGGAGCCGTCGTGTACTTCGCCGTCTTTCCGGGGGATTTCGACCCGTCGATGAGCGCCTCGGTGGCGGGCTGGCAGCAGTACTATGAAGAGATGGGTATGAGCTTCACCGAGGACGAGGTGCGCTTCACGCTCTACGCCAGCCTCGCCTCCGCTCTGTTCGTCTCGCTTGTCAACGTCGTTCCCGCCTTCGGCGAGGAATGGGGCTGGCGCGGGTATCTGCTGCCTAAGCTGCTCGGGCGCTTCCGCGTGGTGCCCTCGATGCTCATCATGGGGGTCATCTGGGGGTTGTGGCATTTGCCGCTCACCGTGATGGGGCACAACTACGGCGTGGGGTACGCGGGCTACCCGGTTTTGGGGATCGTCGCCATGTGCTGGATGTGCGTGTGCCTGGGCGTGTTTTTCGCATATCTGACGCTTAAGACGGGTACCTGTATTCCGGCGGCGATCGGGCACGGGATGTTCAACGGATGGGCGAGCACGGGCGTGATGTTTTCGGTGACGGGCGGCAACCTCTTTGTCGGGCCTTTGCCCACGGGCGTGCTGGGATGCGTCGGGTTCACCGTCGTCGCTGTCGCGGTGCTCGTGTCGCTTTCCCGCCGGGAGCGCGCCGGTCTGCCGATTTCCGCACGCGAGATCGAGGCTTCGCAGGGCAGGTAGTCTGCTCGCCCCGCTGCGTCCGCTATACTGTGCATCCGTTCGGAAACCCGGCTTCCTGATCTGCGGGGGAGCGGACATTCGCGAAGGAGCATCGTATGGATCTGCCCAAAGGGCAGCTCACGGCTCGCGGTGTCGCCGTCGGCTGCGTCGGCTGCGCAGTCATCACGGCGGCCTCGGCCTACACGGCGCTCAAGATGGGCGCGCTCCCGTGGCCGATCGTGTTCGCGGCCATCGTCTCGCTGTTCTTCCTGAAGGCCCTGGGGAGGGGCCACGCCGATCTTCACGAGGCAAACGTCACCCACACCGTCATGTCGGCGGGCTCGATGGTTGCGGGAGGGCTTGCGTTCACCGTCCCTGGGGCGTGGATGCTCGGCCATGCGGACGAGACCGCATGGCCGGCGCTGCTCGCCGTGGCGCTCGGCGGGACGGTCCTCGGGCTTGCGTGCGCCGTTCCCGTCCGCAGGAGGTTCATCGTCGACGAGGCGCTCGAGTTCCCCATTGGCCAGGCGGCGGCGCAGACGCTCGTGGCGGGGGAGGTGGGCGGCTCGGTCGGCCGCACGCTCTTCGGCGCGCTCGGGCTGGCGGGCGCCTACGCATGGCTGCGCGACGGGCTCGGCGCGCTGCCGACGGTATTCTTCTCCGGCGTGAGCGTGCCGGGCGTGTCGTTCGGCGTGTACAATTCGCCGCTCATGATGTCGATGGGCTTCCTCGTCGGCACGTCGTCGGTGGTCGTGTGGCTGCTCGGCGCGATCGTCGGCAGTTTCGGCGTCGTCGCGGGCGGCACGGCGCTCGGGCTGTGGGACGCTGCGGCCGGTCAGGGCATCGCCTCGAGCCTCGGCATGGGCGCCATGATGGGGTGCGGCTTCGCCGTCGTGGCGAAGATGGCGGCGAAGGCTCTGGCCGCCCGACGCGTCCGCCGGGCGGGCGGGGCGGCCGGCGGGCAGACGGCGCCGGCGTCGGTCGCCGGGCGCG
>CAZBEP010000223.1:2155-3236 GCA_964490925.1 uncultured Eggerthellaceae bacterium
GCCTCGCGCGCGGCCGGCCGCAGCGGGCGTCCGACCCGCGTGCCGGCCGGCCTCGCGGCGCTCGCCGCAGCGGCCGCAGCGCTGCTTGTCTGCTTCGCGGCGGGGCTTTCTCCGCTCGTTTCGGTCGTCGTGGTGCTTCTGTCCTTCGTGACGTGCGCCATGAGCGCCCAGTGCGTCGGCCAGACCGGCATCGACCCCATGGAGATTTTCGGCCTCATCGTGCTTCTGTTCGTGGCGGCGTTTTCCGAGACGCCCGAGGTGCAGCTGTTCTACGTGGCGGCGGTCATCGCCGTGGCGTGCGGCCTTGCGGGCGATGTGATGAACGACTTCAAGGCGGGGCACGTGCTCGGCACCGACTTCCGTGCGCAGTGGATCGGCCAGGCGATCGGCAGCGTGCTCGGCGCGTTCGTCTCCGTGGGCGTGATGCTCGTGCTGCTGGCGGCGTACGGCGCGGACGCGTTCGGGTCGGGCGGCGAGTTCGTGGCCGCGCAGGCGTCGGTCCTCGCCACCATGGTCGCGGGGATCCCGTCGGCGCCGGCGTTTCTCGTCGGGCTTGCCGCAGGGTTTTCCCTCTACCTTGTCGGGGCGCCCGCGATGATGCTCGGCCTCGGCATCTACCTGCCGTTCTACATGACCGCCGGCGCCGCCGTGGGGCTTGTCGCGAAGGTCGTCTACAACGCCGTCGGCCGACGGCGGCAAAAGGGAGCCTCCCCGGAAGAGCGCGCCGAACTTGAGAAGCGCCACGAGCAGGCCGGCCTCGTGGTCGCGAGCGGCCTGCTCGGCGGCGAGTCCGTCATGGGCGTGCTCATTGCGCTGTATGCCATTGCGACCGGACTTGCCGGCTGACAGCTTCCCCTGCCGAGAGGCGACGAGAACCCCGGCGACGTGCCGGCGCGCTGCGACAGCATCGCGATGACGATATTCTCCGAGAGCGGGCGCCCTCTCAAGTATCACAGCGGGTGCGTTGCGGCAGCATCTGCGGCGCTCCCGAGAGCGATCGGGAGCGCCCCGCCCCTCTTCCCGTAGTGCAGGCGAGGCGCTTCATTCCGATCCACGCGCATCTATTCGGGCCATATTCGGG
>CAZBEP010000224.1:0-3220 GCA_964490925.1 uncultured Eggerthellaceae bacterium
CGCCGGCTTCTGTCTGTCGTTTTCCCCGCGTTCGCAGGGTTTTCGACAGACAGCGATCTTGAGCGCAGGGTTTTCGACAGACAGAGGTCGTCCTGTCTGTCGAAAACCCTGCGGCGCTCCCTGCAGTCTGTCGAAAACCCTGCGGCGAGTCGGCGGCTCGCCCTTGCGCCGCTCCCCGCTCCCCGTCCTTAGACGTGCGGCAGCGCCATGACGACCTCGCCGTCGAGCGATTCGATCCGCGCGGCGACTATGCGTCCCGCGTCGATCTCGAGCTTCGCCACGCAGCGGGGGAAGCCGCCGCGCGGCCGAGATGCCGACCCCGGACAGATGATGATCGCCGCCGGCCGCGCTTCGGCGCCGGTCTCGAGGCGGGGGACGTGCGTGTGGCCGTGCACGCACACGTCGGGAAGCGGGTCGCCCGGAGCGAGTGCGCGCGACCCCGAAAACCCCGCCTGCACGTCGGAGGGGTAGTGAGCGACGAGAAACCGCACCCCGTCGATCGCCACGTTGGCGAAGCGCCCGACCGAGGCGCCGTACTCGTCGAAGTCGTTGTTGCCGAGCACGGCCGTCACGGGGGCGAGCGTGCAGAGCTCGGCGAGGATGTCGGGCGAGCCGATGTCCCCTGCGTGGACGATGCGGTCGGCGCCGGCGAGCGCATCGTATGCCTCGCGCGGCAGCCGCCCGTGCGTGTCCGATACGATGCCGACGAGCGTCATAAGCCTCCCTTCATGTCGGGCAGGTGCCGTCATTATACGTCGCGTCCCGCCTCCCGCGCGGCGTGCTATGGCAGGTGCGGTAGTTCTCGACGTTGCCGAGGATGCCCCCGTCTTTCCCCGCTTTTCGCCGCCTTTCGCGCGGTGGTCAACGATAGGCACCGTAACGGGCGCGCACGCGTAATGCATGTGCCGCGCCCCCGCCCGCCGCGCGACGCGCTATGATAGGCGCAGCCCGCCGTCCGATCGCAAGGAGCGCTCATGCCCGACCCGTCGTCCCGACCTGCGCCCGCCGCCCGCCCGTCCGCCCCCGAGCTCGCCGACGTGCGGCTTGTGAGCGGAGGCTGGATCAACAAGTACGTTCTCACCTACACGATGCCCGACGGCTCGTCCTACGAGTACGAAAGCGTCTCGCGGAAAAGCCCCGAGGCGTATCGCGAAGCGCTCGAGCGCAACGCGCGCGGCGAGCGCCCGAAAAGCGACGCGGTATGCATCGTGCCGGAGCTGCCCAACGGCGATCTCCTGCTCATCCGCGAGTTCCGCTACCCGGTCAACGCGTGGTGCGTGGCGCTCCCCGCCGGCCTCGTCGACGCGGGGGAGGATATCGCGCAGGCCGTCGACCGGGAGCTTTCGGAGGAGACGGGCTTTCGGTTGCGGCGCGACGTGCCCGACCCCGTCCATCCGCTCCCGCAGGGCGGCTATTCGTCGGTCGGCATGGGGGAAGAGAACGTCCGTGTCGTGTTCGCCCAAGTCGAGCGCGTGGGCGAGGCACATCCGGAGGAAAACGAGTTCGTCGAGGCGTTCACGCTGCCGCGCGCGGAGGTGCGCGCGTTCCTCGACGCGTGCGCAGAGCCCATTGGGATGCGCGCGCAACTCGTGCTCGAGCTCGTCGCTGCGCAGCACGAAGCGTCGCGCTCGTCGGCCTCCGGCGCGGCGGGTGCCTGAGAGCCTGCCCGCCGCGCGGCCTCGCGCTGCGCACGGTAGCCGTCCTCGATCTCCTGCGCGAAGCGGTCCAGCTTCTTCTCGACCTCGCTGCGGATTCCGAACAGCGTCCGCCCGCTCGATATCGCGCGGGGCTCATCGCCGTTCATCTGAGTGAGCAGCTGGTCGTGGATGCGCTGCCATCTGCGTTCGAAATCGTCCATGCGCCCATGGTAGCGCACCGCCCCGTCGACTGAGGCCGCTGCGGGCGACTCGCCGGCGTAGGCGGCGGAAGGGCGGCGCGGGCGATCTCCCGGCGAGCGGCTGCGACGCACGCGGCAAGGCCGGGCGGCGCGGGAGCGGCCTTACGCCTGGCGGTAGTGCGAGAGGAAGTCCGCAAGAGCCTCCACGGCCTCGCGCAGCACCTCGACGCTCGGCAGATAGACGATGCGGAAATGGTCGGGCTTGTCCCAGTTGAAGCCGCCGCCGCGCGTGACGAGGATGTGCTTCTCGCGCAGCAGGTCGAGCGCGAACTGCTCGTCGTCGGTAACGTTGAACTTCTTCACGTCGATCTTCGGGAAGATGTAGAACCCGGCCTTGGGCTTGACCGCCGTGACTCCGGGGATGGCGTTCAGAGCCTCGTAGATATAGGTGCGCTGCTCGAACACGCGTCCGCCGGGGCGCACGTAGCCCTCGATGCTTTGATGTCCCCACAGCGCCGTTTGCACGATGGACTGCGCGGGCACGTTCGAACACAGGCGCATGTTCGAGAGCATGTTGATGCCGTAAACGAAATCTGCCGCGCACCGCCTGTTGCCCGACAGCACCATCCAGCCGATGCGGTACCCGGCGACCATGTGCGACTTCGAGAGCCCCGAGAACGTGACGCAGAACAGGTCGGGCGCAAGCGCCGCAATCGAGACGTGCTCGGCTCCGTCCATGCACAGGCGGTCGTATATCTCGTCCGAGAAGATCATGAGCTGGTGCTTGCGGGCGACTTCGACGATCTGCTCGAGCACCTCGCGCGAGTAGACCGCGCCGGTGGGGTTGTTCGGGTTGATGACCACGATCGCCTTGGTGCGCGGGGTGACCTTGCGCTCTATGTCGGCGATGTCCGGGTTCCATTCCGCCTGCTCGTCGCAGACGTAGTGAACGGGAACGCCTCCGGAAAGCGACGCGCACGCCGTCCACAGCGGGTAGTCGGGGGAGGGGATGAGGATCTCGTCGCCGTTGTCGAGGAGCGCCTGCATGCACAAATTGATGAGCTCGGATATGCCGTTTCCGGTGTAGATGCCGTCCATATCGACGTTTGGAATGCCTTTGATCTGGGAATACTGCATGATCGCCTTGCGGGCGGAGAACAGCCCGCGCGCGTCCGAGTACCCTTCGCAGTCGGGCAGTTGCTGGCGCATGTCGGTGACGATCTCGTCGGGCGTGCGGAAGCCGAACGGCGCGGGGTTGCCGATGTTGAGCTTCAAGATGCGCAGCCCTTCGGACTCCATGCGCGCCGCCTCGTCGACGAGCGGGCCGCGGACGTCGTAGAGAACGTTGTCGAGCTTGCTGGACTTTTTGAACTCGCGCATGGG
>CAZBEP010000225.1:0-3219 GCA_964490925.1 uncultured Eggerthellaceae bacterium
CGCGCGGCGGGCGCAAAACGGCGAGACGGGAGGGCGCGATGGGATCGAAAGGCCACGCGGCGCACGCCGGCGTCGACTCAATTCCCCGCTCCATCGAGCTTGCTCCCGAGGCGGACGGCCGCGCGTCGTTTGCCTACATCGACGAGCGGGCGCTCCCGGGCGATCTCGTCGTCGAGCGGACGCGCGACTGGCGCGCCGTCGTCGGCGCCGTCAAGGCGCTTGCCGTGCGGGGCGCGCCGGCGCTCGGCGTGTCGGGCGCGGCGGCGCTCGCGCTCTGGGCGGCCAACGACGGCGCGGGCCTTCCCGCCGAGGAGTTCGCCGCGTGCGCCGCAGAGGTTGCCGAGAAGGTCGCCTCGGCGCGCCCGACGGCGGTGAACCTGCGCTGGGGAACCGAGCGCGCGCACGCGCGGCTTGCCGAAGAGCTTGCGCGCACGGCCGACCCGTCGGCCGCTGCGGCCGCGCTTATCGCCCTCGTCAAGGCCATGGAGGACGAGGACGTCGCCGTGAACCGCGCGATCGGCGCGCACGGCGCGGCGCTGCTGCCGCCCGGAGCGCGCGTCCTCACGCACTGCAACGCCGGCAGCCTCGGCACGGTGCACTACGGCACGGCGCTCGGCATCGTCTACGCCGCCGCGGAGCGCGGCGGGATCGAGCGGGTCTACGCCGGCGAGACGCGCCCGGTCGGCCAGGGCGCCCGGCTCACGACGTGGGAGCTTTCGCGCGCGGGCGTGCCCGTGACGCTTATGTGCGACGGCATGGCCGCAAGCCTCATGGCGCGCGGGGCGGTGGACGCCGTCGTCGTCGGCGCCGACCGCATCGCCGCCAACGGCGACGTCGCCAACAAGATCGGGACCTACGGCCTCGCCGTGCTCGCGGCCTACCACGGGGTTCCCTTCTACGTCGCGGCGCCGACATCGACCGTCGATCCGTCGCTTGCGACGGGCGCCGGCGTCCCCATCGAGGAGCGCGACCCCTCCGAGGTCGCCGACGGGCTGCCCGCAGGAGTCGAGGTGTGGAACCCGGCGTTCGACGTCACACCGGCCGAGCTCGTCACGCGCATCGTCACCGAGGCGGGCGTCTGCGAGCCTGCGGAGATCGTCTGTGCCGTCGAGGACGCGCGCAGGCGGAAGGAGGCATGAGGTGAAGATCGTTCGCCGCGAGGACCAGGAGATCCGCGAGCACGACGCGCTCGCCGACGACGCCGCGCACGCCGACGAGTCGGAGGGTCGCGCGCGCTCTGCTTCGGTAGACGTGCTCCGCAACGACTTCCAGCGCGATCGCGACCGCATCCTGCACACGAAGTCGTTCCGGCGCCTGTCGCACAAGACGCAGGTGTTCCTCGCTTCCGAGGGCGACCACTACCGCACGCGCCTCACGCACACGCTCGAGGTCGCGCAGATCGCCCGCACGATCGCCCGCGCGCTCGGCCTCAACGAGGACCTCACCGAGGCTGTCTCGCTCGGCCACGACCTCGGCCACACCCCGTTCGGCCACACGGGAGAGGAGGCGCTGTGCGCCTGCCTCGCACGGCACCGCGGGATAGACCCCGCCTCGCGCGAGGCGCGCACCCTCTACCGCCATAACGAGCAGAGCCTGCGCGTCGTGGACGTCATCGAGAACGGCGGGCGCGGCCTGAACCTCACAGCCGAGGTGCGCGACGGCATCCTCCACCACACGGGCGAGGAGCGCCCCGAGACGCTCGAGGGCCGCATCGTGGCGACCGCCGACCGCATCGCGTACGTGAACCACGACATCGACGACGCGATCCGCGCCGGCATCCTTTCCGAGTCCGACCTGCCGGCGAGTACCCGCGAGATGCTCGGGCACGACCACTCCTCGCGCATCGAGGCGCTCGTGCTCGACATGGTGGAGACCTCTGCGGAGACGGGGGACATCGCGATGAGCGACCCCGTCTGGAACGCGATGATGGAGCTGCGGGAGTTCCTTTTCGAGAACGTGTACCGGGCGCCCGTCGTCGTCGAGGAGACGGACAAGGCCAAGCACCTCGTCCGCGACCTGTTCGACCACTTCGTCGAGCACATCGGCGAGGTGCCGGCGGAGTACCGCGCCGTATCGGAGGGCGACGACCTGCGCGCCGTGAGCGACTACGTCGCGGGCATGACCGACCGCTACGCGAAGGCCCTCTACGAGGCGATATTCATCCCGCATACCATCAAGTACTAGGCCGCAAGGAG
Source organism: uncultured Eggerthellaceae bacterium (assembly GCA_964490925.1). Lineage (GTDB taxonomy): Bacteria > Actinomycetota > Coriobacteriia > Coriobacteriales > Eggerthellaceae > CAZBEP01. The sequence continues at coordinate 2,196 of CAZBEP010000225.1, forward strand.
CGTTGAGCCCGGTGCGGAAGCCCTCTTACGCGCGCGATTCGCTGTCGGCGGCCGCGCCCATCATGCTCGGCTACGTCGCCATCGGGATCCCGTGCGGGATCCTGTCGAACTCGATCGGCTTCGGGCCGGTGCAGGTGTTCGTGCTCTCCATGCTCCTCTATTCGGGTGCGGGGCAGTTCATGATTCCGAACCTGTGGCTTGCGGGCTCGTCGCTCGCGTCCATCGTCGCGAGCGTGTCGCTTGTGAACACGCGGCAGATGCTTTACGCCGCCTCGTTCGTGCCGCGCTGCGTCGGCGTGCGAAAGCGTCTCGCGTTCCTGTTCGCGGCTACCGTGACCGACGAGAGCTTCGGGGTGAACACGAAGCGCTTCGAAGAGGGGGGCTGGTCGGTCGGGCGCGCGACGCTCGTGAACCTGTTCTCGCAGTCGTCGTGGGCGGCCTCGAACGTCGTCGGGGCGCTTGCGGGCAGCGCCGTCGGGGTGCCGGTGGCGATCGCGTCGTTCGCGATGACGTCGATCTTCATCTGCCTGCTCGCCACGCAGAGGCTTTCGGTCGCGAACGCGTTCGCGGCGGCAGCGGCGATGGCCGGCGTCGTCGCGTGCAAGGCGGCGGGGCTTTCCGGCCCGGCGATCCTCGTCGGAGCGGTCGTCGGGGTGGCCGTCGGGATGGCGGCCGACGCGGCGACGAGGCGGCGCGGGGCGGGACGGCCGCCCGACGGGGCTTTGCGGGACGCGGAGGGGGGCGGTCGCGCATGAGCTGGGCGGAGTTCCTCATCGTGCTCGTCTGCTGCGCGGCGACGATGCTTGCGTGCCGCGTGGTCCCGTTGTTCGCGCTCAGGGGTCGCGAATTGCCCGCAGCGGTCGAACGGGCGCTCGGCTTCATCCCGCCGGCGGCGTTCGCGGCGCTGGTGGCGAACGACCTGCTTTCGCCCGGCATGTTCGACGCGGGGCTGTGGCCGGCGGCGGCGCCCCTCGTCGCAGCGGCTGTCGTCGTCGCCGTCGCGTGCGCGACGAAGTCGCTTCTG
>CAZBEP010000226.1:0-1744 GCA_964490925.1 uncultured Eggerthellaceae bacterium
CGCTCGGTGAGGGCGATCTTGCCGAACGTCATGCCGAGCCGCTCCCCGGACACCTTCCTGGATGGCTGGTCCGCTAGCGAAAAGATCCAGTCTTCCCTCGGTGCATGGACAGAGTTCTCCGCCACCTCGATTTCCATGAGCTCGAGTATCCGCATGAACTCGCCCTCGTTGCGCGAGAGGATCTTGGCCACAGACACCCTATTTCTGATGTCGCTCACCCACGAATACGCACCAGCTTCCAGAAGTCCGCGTTCGGGAAGATTGATGTATACCGCCTGCCTCGTCTGGGGTCGGGGAGGGGTTTTGCGATCTCGCCGCTCCACCCTGCCCCTCGGCATCTCGTTGTTAAACGCGGCTAATCCCCTTGCTTTAGCAACCTCTTGAAGGCTTCGATTCATGTCTAGTGCGTTGGGAATGTGAAGACGTCTGCCGTTGTCGAGGTTGGTGTTGTTCACCACGATGTGGGCATGCGGGATTCGCTGCCTGTTGTCGTTATGGTAGACGACGGCTACCTGGTACTTAGAGAAGTGCTTTTTAACCCATTCATGTGTCAGGCCCCTCAGCTCTTCGAGATCGATGTTGTCGCTAGGGTCGGGAGAGATGACGTAGTGCCGGAAGGTGATGGCTCGCTGCCCCTTCCATGGCTCGTCATTATGGAAGTCGCGGCGAAGCTCGTCCATCTCACGCGCCCATTCCACTTCGTCTTTCAGGACCTCGTCCATACCCTTGTCCTCGATCTCGTCCCAGGAGAGGTTGAAGAAGTCGCGAAGCAGTGCTCTTCCCCTCTTTAATACGCCCACATCCCGTATGCCCGTTGATCGCCTTGAGCATCGGCATGGCTATCGCCAGAATCTCTCGGAGCCGTGCATACCGTGAAGCATGTCCCTTATTTCCTCGACGGACCCCTGCACGAGTTCGAGCTCGGTCGTGGCCTTGTCCAGCTGACCCTTAGCCAACTGGGGGTCGACTGTGCCCTTGTTCCTCACGAACATGGCGATGGTGTTGAGAGCCTTGACGGCCTGGTTGTAGTGGCGTCCCCAGCGGATCAGTTCTCGTTTGATTCTGCCCATCGTCTTGACGTCAATGACAACGACACGATCGCCGCTGTTAACCGATTCGAGATCGTCTTGATCCGCTATCGGAAGTCTCAGAAGCGCGCGGATGACTTCGGATCTGGCGAGCTCGAGACGCTCGGCATTTTGATCTAGGAGATGCCTGTCTTCCTCAGTCATGCGGCAACTCGCGGTGTGCGTGTATTCGCCCATCTTTTCTCCTTCGCGTCTTTTAGGGGCCACGGGGGATCCCCCGTGAAGGAAGCGGCAACGTTGGCCGAAACCACGTCAGCCGCTCCGTGAAGCCGGGAGTCAGGGAGGGTTCCAGGCGGGTTTTTGCCTGACGTGGAGGCATCCCTCCCTGCTCCGGCCAAGTTCATTGCGTTGTAATACGCAATGAGTTACTTGCTACGAATCGAATCTGACGGGCTTGGCCGCGCCCTGCGGGCGTCGGCAAGCCCTGATGCCGCATCGGCGGCCTGGCGGGCCAGTTCCGCGATGCGGGAAATCGTCTCGGAATCCGCTGCAGAAAGAATCCGTGGGGGCTTCGCGACGAAGCGTGCGAGCGCCTTCTCGGCGCTTGCCAGGCGCTTGTCGGCGGCGGGTTCCGGTGATGTCATCGAAATGACCAGCTTGGTCGTCTCGGCCTTTCCCGGCGATGATTCTTCCCACTTGGAGAACGCCCCTCGCTG
>CAZBEP010000226.1:1844-3210 GCA_964490925.1 uncultured Eggerthellaceae bacterium
TCGACATGGACGCCGAGCGCCTTGGTCGCTGCGGCCCGTTCGGTGACGGTAAGCGAACGAGTGAAGAAGTTAGCGGTGTGCAGCAGCACGAGGGCCTGCTCGTCGGTGATGTCCGAGACGATGCGGCAAGGCAGCTCAGAATAGGAGGGGTCTTTCTGCGCCAGAAGCCTGTACGCAGCCATCCTGCGGTGGCCGGAGATCATCTGGAATCCCCCGCCCTGCAGCCTGCGAACCAGCGGGAGATCGGTCAGACCATCCCGATCGATAGATTCGGCGAGGCCTGCAATCCCTTCCGCATCCATCGAGTAGGTGAGGTTGCCGGGATGCTCTTGGATGTCGGACAGGCGAATCTCCCTCACGGGAAACCTGCTGGCAGTCTGCGCTCCGGCGTCGAGAAGCCCGCTGATACTGAAACCGTTGGCCACATTGTTGGCCACATCCGCCGTGCTCACAAGATCACCTCCCAGAGCTCGTCGGCGAGCGCCTCGTAGTCTTTCGCCGGCCTGCTGCCAGGCTCGAAGACGGAGACAGGCTTCCATTGCCAGCTGCCTTCGCAGACCTTCGAAGACGCGTGTATCACGGTGGAGAGCTGCCGATCCGAGAAGAACCTCTCCAGCACCGCCTCACCGGTCTTTTCCGCATTGGTCATGCGGCCTGGCACGCAGGTTCTCAGGATTCGATAATCTGGAACGGGAACGCGCAGGGCGTCGGCTATGGCCGAAATGGCGTTGACCGTAAGCGCCGTGCCGCGCATGACGGTGGAGTCGAGCTTCACCGGTATGACGACCATCCCCGAATCCGCTGCCGCCAGGTAGGCGTTGAATGCGAGCCTCTTCATGGTCGGACTGCAGTCGATGATCGCGATGTCGTAGTCCCCCGCGCAGTCGTCCAGGGCGAAACGTAGCCTCTGCTCACGCAGCATGAGCTCGTTCTGGTCGGTAAGCTCGATTATGGATGGGATGACGAAGAGGTTCTCCGTGTCGGTCTTGTAGGCGACATCTGCGACGGCGGCGTTCTCGTAGAGAAGCTGGATCGACGTTCTGCCGTCGGATGCGGCGCGGTCATAGAGGCCGAAGTAGTCGGTAGCAGATGCCTGGGGATCCAGGTCGATGAGCAAGACCCAAAAGCCGCGCGCCGCATAGATGGCGGCGAGGTTCACGGCAGTGGTCGTCTTGCCCACCCCGCCCTTGTAGTTGCTCACAGCAAGGGTGCGCATGGGAGGCTCCTTCGCGTCTTGCGGCTCCGAAGGTGTGGAAGTGAAGAGCCGCGTATTCGGTTGGCTGGATGGGCAGCTACGATTGCATTCTCCATCCCGTATTACCGATTGTAGCACAAACTGATACGTTTTTGTATCAGTCTTAAATAT
>CAZBEP010000227.1:0-3207 GCA_964490925.1 uncultured Eggerthellaceae bacterium
CCGGGCGGCGGACACGGCCCGCACTGGCACGGTCCGCACTGGCATGGAGGCGGCGGCCTCGGCAGCTTCCTCACGGGCATGCTCTTCGCCGACGCGATGAGCTCGCGCAGGCGCAGCACCGCGAACGCGCCTGCCGCAGGCGATGCCGACACCTACGTCGGCGACCCGCAGTTCGATCCGAACGGCCCCTACCAGAAGGGCGGCGCCGGCTCCAAGCCGCCCGCCAAGCACGACGCGGCGGGCTGCCGGAGCGGCTGCTTCGTCGGGTTGGTGGCGGTCATCCTCGTCGTTGCGGTCGCGGTCATCTTGAGCCTCACGACGTGCAGCAACGTTTCCGCTTCGACGGTCGAGCGCGAGGCGCTGCCCTCCTCGGCCACGACGGAGACCGACTACTACACCGACGAGGACGGCGGATGGATACTGAGCTCATCGAGCCTCGAGTCGGGCATGCGCTACTTCTATCAAAAGACGGGCGTGCAGCCCTACCTCTACATCCTTCCGAACGGGACGTCGACCTCTTCAAGCGAGCTTGCAAGCATGGCCGAGGAGCTTTACGCCGAGCTTTTCGACGACGACGGCCACTTCATCCTCGTGTTCTGCGACGACGGCTACGGAAGCTTCGTCTGCGGCTATTACATGGGGCAGCAGGCGCTCACCGTGCTCGACGACGAGGCGCTGGACATCTTCGCGGGCTATCTCGAAATCAACTACCAGGATCTCTCGCTGTCGGACGAGGAGGTGTTCTCCGAAACCTTCTCCGAGACCGCCGACCGCATCATGAGCGTCACGGCGTCTCCGGTCATCCCGATCACGATCTGCGTCGTCGTGGCCGTCGGGGCGATCGTGGTCTTCTTCATCGTGAAGCACCGCTCGCAAGCGAAGCGGGAGGAGGCCGAGCGCATGGAGCGCATCCTCAACACCCCGCTCGAGACCTTCGGCGACCAGGACATCGAGGACCTCGCCGACAAGTACGAGAAGGAGGAAGACTCCGCGAACACGTAACCAAGGCACGACCGCCGGTCTTGAGGCGACGCACGCGGGGAGTCTGCTGCGCGCCGCCGAGGCACGCCGCCGGCGTTTCGGGACGGCGCGTCCAGGGCAGGCGTTTAAGAGCTCGTCAGACAGCAAGGCAAAGCACTTAGAAAGAAAGGAACGAAGCATGGGAATCCTCGACCGTTTCACCGACATCATCAAGGCGAACATCAACGACCTGCTCGACAAGGCGGAGAACCCCGCCAAGATGATCGACCAGTACATGCGCGACCTCACCGAAAGCCTCGCCGAGGTCAAGAAGGAGACGGCGGGCGTCATGGCCGAGGAGAAGCGCACGAAGCGCCTCGTCGACGACAACGCCGCCGAGGTCAAGCGCTACGAGGGCCTTGCCCGCAAGGCGCTGACCGCCGGCAACGAGGACGACGCGCGCACCTTCCTCGCGAAGAAGCAGGAGCTCGAGACGAAGGGCGAGGGCCTGAAAGCCGCATACGACGCCGCCCACGCGAACGCGACGAAGATGCGCGAGATGCACGACAAGCTCGTGAGCGACATCGCCCAGCTCAACAGCCGCCGCGAGACCATCAAGGCGAAGGTCGCCGTCGCGAAGGCCCAAAGCAAGGTGAACGAGGTCTCCTCGGCCGCCGACAAGGCGCAGGGGGCGATGAGCGCGTTTTCCCGCATGGAGGCCAAGGCCGACCAGATGCTCGATCAGGCAAGCGCCATGGCCGAGCTCAGCGAAGAGCCGGTGGACGCCGTTGCCGAGCTGGAAAAGAAGTACGCGGCTGCGGGCAACACCGAATCGGTCGATGCGGAGCTTGAGAAGCTTAAAACGGAGATGGGTCTGTAGCATGGCGATTCGGGCTCCCGAGGGAACAAAGGATCTGCTGCCCGACGAGGCGGCGTTCTGGGCGCAGTTCAAGGCGATGGCGGCAGACGTGTTCGGCCGCTACGGCTACGTTCTCATCGAGACGCCCGTCATCGAGCAGACGGAGCTGTTCGTGCGCGGCATCGGAGAGGCGACCGACGTCGTGTCGAAGGAGATGTTCACGGCGATCTCCGGCGAGAATTTGAAGCGGCTCCTCGACGGCGGCTCGATCAAGGGCAAGAGCCGCTTGTCGCTGCGCCCCGAGGGCACGGCCGGCATCGTGCGCGCCGTCGTGCAGCACGACCTCGTGCCGCAGGGCGCGCCGCCGGCGAAGCTCATGTACGCGGGGCAGATGTTTCGCGCCGAACGCCCGCAGAAAGGCCGGCAGCGCCAGTTCAACCAGGTGGGCGCCGAATGCCTCGGCGCGGACGCCCCGAGCGTGGACGCCGAGGCCATCATCATGCTCATGCGGTTCTACGAGCGGCTCGGCATCCCGCGCGAGAGCATGCGGCTGCTCGTGAACTCGATGGGCTGCGACGCGTGCCGCCCGGCGTATCGCGAGGCGCTCCTCGTCTACCTGCGGGAGCGCGCCGACGAGCTGTGCGACGACTGCAACTGCCGTGCGGAGATCAACCCGCTGCGGGCGTTCGACTGCAAGAACCCCGACTGCGCCGCCGTCATGGAGGGCGCGCCGAAGCTCGCGGACCGCCTCTGCGACAGTTGCCGCGCGCACTACGAGGCGGTGAAAGGCTTCCTGGCAGATGCGGGGCTAACCTCTGTCGAGGATCCGACGCTCGTGCGCGGCCTCGACTACTACACGCGCACCGTGTTCGAGGTGCAGGTCGTCGAAGGCATGGGATCGCAGAACGCCATCGGCGGCGGCGGGCGCTACGACAAGCTTGCCGAGGAGGTCGGCGGGCGGCCGACGCCGGGCTTCGGCTTCGCGCTCGGGTTCGAGCGGTGCCTGCTCGCGCTCGAGGCGGCAGGGGTGGAGTTTCCGAAGGCGGCGCGGTGCGACCTGTTCGTGGCGGCGGTCGACGACGCCGCGCGCGGCCGGGCGTTCGGCGTCGTGCAGGCGTGCCGCGACGCAGGCGTCTCCTGCGAGATGGACCACCAGCATCGCAGCTTGAAGAGCCAGTTCAAGCTCGCGGACAAGCTCGGCGCGGCGCTCGTGGCGGTGCTCGGCCCCGACGAGCTTGCGGCCGGCGAGGTCACGCTGCGCGACATGGCGACCCACGAGGAGCGCCGCGTGGCGATCGACGAGCTTGCGGCCGAGGTCGCGGGCGCGTAGCGGGCGCGGGGCGGACGGCGCCGGCGGTTCGGCCGCAGGGCGGGGTCCGGCTGCGGGG
>CAZBEP010000228.1:0-3199 GCA_964490925.1 uncultured Eggerthellaceae bacterium
CAACCCCGAGACGCGATCCCGGACGGGCATCGACGTGGTCGCGGCAAGCAGGGCGACTAAGGAGATGCTGATCGGGGAGTGCAAGTACCGGGCCGACTTCAACGTATCGCAGGTGATCGACGACCTCGAAGGGAAGCGCGCGCTCGTGAAGGGGTACGAGGCCGAGCCCGCCGCCACGACGCACGCCCGGCGGAAGCGCACGCTCGTGAAGGGGTACGAGGCGAGCGGCCTCTATGTATTCTCGCGCTATAGCGCTATAGGGTCGAAAAGAGCGTCGTCGACGGCCACCCGAACGCCCGGTTCGTGTCTCTCGAGGACTTCTAGCGCCTGGTTCCGACAACGGCCGGTTCGCGTCAAGCACCATCAAGCTGAGGCTACAGCGTATGTCGGCTGCGGGGCTGCACCAGAATCGCTTCTGACGCAGCCCCTTGCCGTGCGCCCCGCCGCGCCCCGCGCCCCGCGCCGCAGGGCGCACGGCGACGAATATGCGCGCCCCGCGCCCCGCGCCCCGCGCCGGCGGCTCCTCCCGTGTAAGATACGGACAACGATCCCGTCACGCCGCAAGGAGGCATCTATGGACGATCGCGACCTTCGCTACCTCGAGCTGCTTTCCGAATCGTACCCGACCATCGCCGACGCCTCGGCGGAGATCATCGACCTCAGTGCCATCCTCGCGCTCCCGAAGGGCACCGAGATCTTCGTCTCGGATGTCCACGGCGAATACGAGGCGTTCGCCCACCTGCTCAAGAACGGGTCGGGCTCGGTGCGCATGAAGATCGACGACACGTTCGGGGACTCCCTCACGCCGGACGAGAAGCGCGAGCTCGCGACCCTCGTCTACTACCCGCGCGAGAAGATGAACCTCGTCCTGCCGGAGGTCGAGGACGAGGAGGCGTGGTTCGCGACCGCGGTCGACCGGCTCGTGCGGCTGGCTAGGCAGGCATCGGGGAAGTACACGCGCTCCAAGGTGCGCAAGGCGCTTCCGCCCGAGTTCGCCTACGCCATCGAAGAGCTCATGACGGCGGACAACCACGCGGTGGATCGGCGCGCCTACCACCGCGCCATCCTCGCCGCCGCCGCCCGCATCGGGCGGGCGCGTGAGTTCGTCGAGGCGCTGTGCCTGCTCATCCAGCGCTTCTCGATCGATTGCCTGCACGTGGTCGGCGACGTGTACGACAGAGGGCCTGCCCCCGATGCCATCATGGATGCGATCGCGGGCTACCACCGCTTCGACATCCAATGGGGCAACCACGACATCGTGTGGATGGGCGCCTCGCTCGGCCAGCGCGGCTGCATCGCGCACGTCGTGCGCAACTGCGCACGCTACGGCAACCTCTCGATCCTCGAGGACGGCTACGGCATCAACATCCTGCCGCTCGCGTCGTTCGCCATGAGCGCCTACCGCGACGACCCGTGCGTCGCGTTCGGTCTCAAGGGCAGCCCCGATCTCGACGAGCGAAGCCTCGAGATGAACATCAAGATCCAAAAGGCGATGGCCATCATCCAGTTCAAGGTGGAAGGCCAGCTCATCGACGAGTACCCCGAGTTCGGGCTGGCGGATCGCAAGCTCTTGGACAAGATTGACTACGAGCGCGGAACCGTCCTGCTTGACGGTGTGGAGTACGAGCTGACCGACAAGGTGCTGCCCACCGTCGACCCTGCCGACCCCTATCGGCTTACGCCGGAGGAGGAGTCCGTCATGGAGCGCCTCGAGCAGGCGTTCGTCGGCAGCGAGAAGCTGCGGCGCCACATGCGGCTGTTCCTGGAGGCGGGAAGCCTCTACGCGGTGTCCAACGGCAGCCTGCTGTTCCACGCGAGCGTGCCGCTCAACGAGGACGGCTCGCTCATGGAGGCGAACGTATTCGGCGAGCGGTGCTCCGGCAAGCGGCTTTACGACGTGCTCGAGCAGCGTGTGCGCGCGGCGTTCTACAGCGGAGACGAGGCCGAGCGCAGGCGCGGGCGCGACCTCATGTGGTGGATGTGGCTCAGCCCCGCCTCGCCCTTGTTCGCGAAGAGCAAGATGGCGACGTTCGAGATCTACTTCATTGCCGACAAGCTGGCGCGCAAGGAGGTCAAGAACCCCTTCTACACGCTGCTCGACAACCCGGGCGCCATGAAGGCCGTATTCGAGGACTTCGGCCTCGACCCCGAGACCTCGCGGATCATCTGCGGACACGTGCCCGTCAAGGCGAAGGACGGCGAGGATCCGGTGAAGTGCGGTGGGCGCGTGCTTACCATCGACGGGGGCTTCGCGCGCGCCTACCAGCCGACGACGGGCATCGCGGGCTACACGCTCATTTCGAACTCGTACGGGTTCGTGCTCGCCGCGCACGAGCCGCTCGAGTCTGCGGCCGCGGCGGTGGAGCGGGGACTTGACATCCACTCGTCGCGGCGCGTCGTGGAGCTCGCCGGCAGGCGCACGCTCGTCGCCGACACGGACACGGGCGCGCGGCTCCGGCGCAAGGCCGACGATCTCGAGCGCCTCGTCGCGGCGTACCGGCAGGGGCTGATCCCGGAGCGCGCGCGGAGGTAGTGCGCGGCCGCAAGGCTCGGGCTTTCGCTGGGAGGACGTCAATTATTTCGACAACGATTTCTCTCCCGAGCTGGGAGAATTGCTCGTCGCGCGCGATCCCGACTCCCTTCCCGAGCTGATCGACGTGCTGAGGTCTGCGCCTTCTCTGCCGGGCAGGTCGCCCGACGGTGCGCTCAACGGCAACCTTCCCAAGCGCTGGGAGGTAGAGGAGGACGGCACGCGCGTGCTCGTGAAGTTCGGCCGTGCGGACAGAGGTTCCTCGTGCCGCTGCCGAGTTCCTCGCACCTGCCCATCTGGGTGAAGAAGTTCGCAATAACGGGGTTTTTCGGAGTAGGCTCAAGATGCTCCAGGATAACCGAGCCGGCAAACAGGGCGCGAGATGCGTTCCGAGTCGATATTCCCTTGCCGTCGATTGTCGCCTTGGCGATGATCGGGCTCGTGTGCTCCCTGTGGACGAGCGAGTTCGCCACAAGCTCTCGGACAATGACGCTCCGCGCACTAACGCGCCTGCTTCCGTCCAGAACGAAAGAATCGGGCAGCCATTTCTCGCAGAGCCCCACAAGCTCTCCATGCGCCCTTATCAGGTTCTTCTTGCATGTCAGCCTGTCGTCGTAGCGGTATTCGTCTCGCCGTTGCAAGATTGCGTCGGTGCGGTAGAGCGGAAGG
>CAZBEP010000229.1:0-3179 GCA_964490925.1 uncultured Eggerthellaceae bacterium
GCGACTCTTCGCCCCCTCGCCCTTTCGGTTATACTGCCCGGGGACGAATAGGGCAGCGCGCCGTTTCGGGGCGCGCCGCTTTGCGTAGACGGAAAGGGTGTCCATGAAGGAAATGATTTCGGTCGAGGAGGCGCGCGACCTCGTACTTTCGCACGTGGCGCCGCTTGATGCGGAGGTCGTGCCGCTGCTTTGCGCAGTCGGGCGCGTGGCGGCGGCTGATTTGCGAAGCGACATCGACATCGCGCCGTTCCCGAACGCCGGTATGGACGGGTTCGCGCTGCGGGCGGAACAGATCGCCGGAGCCACGGAGGACGCGCCGGTAGAGCTCGACGTGATCGCGGAGGTCGCGGCGGGCGACGTCTACGAGGGAGGCATCGCCGACGGCGAGTGCGTTCGCATCATGACGGGCGCCTGCATGCCCGAGGCGGCGGACTCCGTCGTGAAGTACGAGATCGTCGGCATCGTGACGGGCGACGGGCGCCTAGGCAGCCGCGTGGCGTTCTTCGCGCCGACCGTACCGGGGTCGAGCGTCCGCGCCGCAGGCGAGGAGGCGCGCGCTGGCGAGGTCGTCGTGTCTGCCGGCGAGGTCATCAGCTCCGCCGGCATCGGGTTTCTTGCGGGCTGCGGCCTCATGGAGGTTCCGACGTACCGCCGTCCGAAGGTCGCCATCATCTCGATCGGCTCCGAACTCGTGCCGCCGACCGATACTCCCGCGCCCGGCAAGATCCGCAACTCCAACAGCTATGCGCTTGCGGCCTGCGCGAAGGCCGCCGGCGCGATTCCCGAGATCATGCCGATCGTCGAGGACACGATGGAGGCGCTTGAGGCCGCGATCGCGCAGGCCGCAGCCGATCACGACTTCGTGGTCACGAGCGGCGGCGCCTCCAACGGGGACTTCGACTTCATCAAGCCCGTCGTCGAAAGCCTTGGCGAGCTGTACATGGTCTCGGTGAACATGCGCCCCGGCAAGGCGCAGACCTTCGGCGTCGTCGACGGCACGCCGGTGTTCGGCCTGGCCGGCAACCCGGCGGCCTCCTATTGCGGCTTCGAGACGCTCGTCCGCCCGGCGCTGCGCAAGATGCAGGGGCACTCCTGCCTCGTGCGGCCGTACGTGAGGGCGCGCCTGGCGACCGATGTGAAAAAGAAGGATCCGCGTCGCATCTACCTGCGCTCGACGATCGTACGCGACGGCGAGGACTACGTGGTCACGCCGGCGAAGAACCAAAGCTCCGGCCTGTTCGGCGTCATTCAGCGCAGCAACTGCCTCGCGATCATGCCCGAAGGACTCGAGTCGAAGGCGGCCGGCGACGCGATCGACTGCCTGCTGCTCGACGTGTCGGAGGATCTTGCCCTGTAGGATGTAGGAGAGGCGGCGCGCCGGCGCCGGAAGGCGGCGGGCGTGCGAGAAGGAGGAGCCATGTCGGAAAAGAAGTTGTCGTTCGCTATCATCACCTGCTCCGACACGCGTGACGCGAAACGCGACACGGCGGGCGCGGCGCTCGAGGCGCTTATCGCCGAGAACGGCTGGGAATGCGCAAGCCGCGTCGTCGTGAGGGACGAGCGGCCCGACATCGCGGCGGCCATTGTGGCGGCCTGCGACGAGGTTGGTGCGGACATCGTGCTCACCTGCGGGGGCAGCGGGCTTTCGCTTCGCGATGTGACGCCCGAGGCAACCCGCGACGTGTGCGACCGCGAGGTGCCGGGCATCGCCGAGGCGATGCGCTTCCACAGCCTGCAGATCACGCCGTTCGCGATGCTGTCGCGCGCGATCTGCATGCAGCGCGGACGTGCGATCGTCATCAACCTGCCGGGCAGCGAGAGGGCCGCCCGCGAAAACTGGGACGGCATCGTGGCGGTGCTGCCGCATGCGGCCAAGATGATGGCCGGCGGCGGACATTAGGCGAGCCTCGCCTGTCGGCGGACATCGGGCGCGCCGCACGGCGAGAGGCGCGGCGCTCCCCCGAACGCAAAGGAAGCCATACAGTGGACATTTCGCAAGGGTTTGAGGATCTGATCGGCAAGACGCCGCTTGTGGAGGTGTCGCGCTTCGCCGAGCGCCGCGGCCTGGGCGCGAGGCTCGTCGTGAAACTCGAAATGATGAACCCGGCGGGATCGGTGAAAGACCGCGTGGCCGCCTCGATGCTTGCGGCATACGAGCGCGAGGGGCGCCTGGGGCCAGACACCGTCATCATAGAGCCGACCTCGGGAAACACCGGCATCGGGCTTGCGGCGCTGTGCGCTGCGCGCGGGCTGCGCATGATCGTCGTCATGCCCGAGACGATGTCGGTCGAACGCCGCCGCCTCGCTGCCGCCTATGGTGCCGAGGTCGTGCTCACCGAGGGCGCGCGCGGCATGGCGGGAGCCATCGAGCGCGCCGACGAGCTCGCGCGCGTAACCCCGGGCGCCATCGTCGCCGGCCAGTTCGTCAACCCTGCAAACCCGGCGGTGCACGCCGCGACGACGGGGCCGGAGGTCTGGGAGCAGACCGACGGAGGGGTTGACGTATTCGTCGCGGGCGTCGGCACGGGCGGCACGGTGACGGGCGCCGGCTCCTACTTGAAGGGGCGCAAGCCCGACGTGCGCGTTGTCGCCGTCGAGCCCGCCGGCTCGCCCGTGCTGTCGGAGGGTCGTGCAGGCAAGCACGGCATCCAGGGCATCGGCGCCGGGTTCGTGCCCGAGGTGCTCGACACGTCCGTCTACGACGAGGTGGTTGCCGTGTCCGACGACGACGCCTATGCCGCAGGCCGCGAGCTTGCAGCCTGCGAGGGGCTGCTCGTCGGCATCTCGTCGGGAGCCGCGCTCGCCGCCGCCTCGCAGGTGGCGGCGCGTCCCGAAAACGCCGGCAAGCTCGTCGTGGCGATGCTGCCCGACACGGGCGAGCGCTACCTCTCCACGCCGATGTTCGCATAGGCGCGCGCCGCGCGTCGGGGCGGAGGACGCTGCGCGAGGGTCGGACGCCATGCGGATCGCGACAAACGCCACGAATCGACGGGTAGGGCACGCGCGCGAGCGTGAATGCGGCCGCCGTGCGCGGGTCGGCCGGCAAAACGCCTGATCGCCGCTGCGTGTCTTGAGTCTGGCTCGCCTGATCGGGCGCAAACGCCCTCGCAGGCGCCCGATCGGGCTGCCCTACCCGTCGATCCGTGGCGAAAACGGGGTCGATCCGTGGCATCGCTCCG
>CAZBEP010000230.1:0-3154 GCA_964490925.1 uncultured Eggerthellaceae bacterium
CAGGCGCACGGCCGCTCGTGCGGTTTCTGTGCGCACGGCCGGCCTTCTGCTAGAATAGCGGGGCTATTTCCTGCCCCGGTCGGCCGCCTGTCGGAGCCGGGGCCGTTCAGTCCAAAGGAGGTGAGCTGATGAAAGCTTACGAACTGCTGTATTTCGTCGCTCCGGCTCTCGGCGAGGAGGCGCGCGCTGCCGTGTCCTCCCGCATCGATTCCACGATCGTCGAAGGCGGCGGTGCGATCGACAGCGTTGACGCGTGGGGCAAGCGCAAGCTTGCGTACGAGGTCAACGGCTTGAACGAGGGCGACTACACCCTCGTCGATTTTCATGCGGACCCCGCGAACGTCGCCGAGCTGGATCGCGTCCTGCGCATCGCGGACGCCGTCGAGCGCCACATGATCGTCAGGCGCGCCGACCGCGACTGAGCGCGAAGGCGGCGCCGTGCCGCCGAGCATGAAAAGAGGGAATCATGAGCATCAACAAAGTCGTCATCAGCGGCAACCTCACGCGGGACTCCGACCTTCGCTCCACAGCGTCCGGCATGTCGGTCCTCGGGTTCGGCGTCGCGGTCAACGACCGCCGCAAGAACCAGCAGACCGGCCAGTGGGAGGACTACCCGAACTACATCGACTGCACGCTGTTCGGCGCCCGCGCCGACGGTCTGCATCCCTACCTCGTGAAGGGCACCAAGGTGGCCATCGAGGGCAAGCTCCGCTGGAGCCAATGGGAGCGCGACGGACAGAAGCGCAGCAAGATCGAGGTCATCGTCGACGAGATCGAGTTCATGTCGCGCGGCGGCCAGCAGGGCGGCGCGGCGCGATCGGCGGCGCAGCAGCCGCAGGTCGCGCAGGCGGCGCAGCAGCCGCACTACGCCCAGCCGGCGGCGCCGGTGCCGACGTTTGATGCTTCGTCTTCCGTCTACGACGAGGACATCCCATTCTAGGCATCCGAGAGAGGTTGAACATGTCTGACTACTCGAAGCAGCCTCGGCGTAAGCACTGCCAGTTCTGCAAGGAGAACGTGGACTACGTCGATTACAAGGACGCGCAGATGCTGCGCAAGTACGTGACCGACCGCGGGAAGATCAAGCCGCGTCGCGTGACGGGCGCGTGCACCCAGCATCAGCGCGACGTCGCGAACGCCGTGAAGCGCGCCCGCGAGATGGCTCTGATGCCCTATGCGGTTCCCGCCATCAGCGGTCGCGGCGACCGTCGCAACCGCTAGGCGAAGGAGGGCCTATGAAAGTCATTCTTCTCGAAGAGCTGAGGGGCAGGGGGGGCGAAGGCGACGTCGTCGACGTGGCGCCCGGCTTCGCCAACAACTATCTGCTGCGCCAGGGCATCGCCGTCAAGGCGACGAAGGGCAACCTCAAGCAGCTCGAGCAGCGCCGCAAGAGCATCGCGAAACGCGAGGAGGCTCGACTCGCGAACGCCGGCGACCTCAAGGCGAAGCTCGACGCGGCCACCATCGAGCTGCGCGTGCAGGCCGGCGAGGAAGGCCAGCTGTTCGGCTCCGTCACGGCGCAGATGATAGCCGATGCCGCCTCCGATCAGGCGGGCATCGAGATCGACCGGCGCCGCATCGAGCTTCCGAAGCCGATCAGGTCGATCGGCGAGTACTCCGTCGGGTATGCGATCTACCGCGACATCAAGGGAGAGATCAGGCTCAACGTCGTCGACGAGGCCGCTGCGGCAGCCGCCGACGAGGCCGCTGCGGCAGCTGCGGAGGCCGCGGCCGCAGACGAGGCCGCCCGGCTCGAGGCCGCAGCAGACGGGGAGGCCGCCGAAGCCGCAGCCTCCGAGCCGGCTGCGGAATAACCGCGCCCGCTGGCGACAGCGCCCGATCGGGACCCCTTCGGATGATCGAGATCCGGAGGGGTCCTGCGCTTTCACGGAAAGGAGCGCGCCCATGCCCGGCGCCGCGCCGTACAACCCCGATTTCGTCCCGAGCGACGCTCCGGCGGCCGCCGCGCGCAGGATGCTGCCGCAAAACATCGAGGCGGAAACGTCGGTGCTCGCGGCGTGCATGCTCAACCAGGAGGCGATCGAGGAGGTCGCGACGAAGCTTTCCCCCGAGAGCTTCTTCCGCGCCCCGCACAGGATCGTGTTCGAGGGCATGCTCGACCTCTACGGGCGCAACATCCCCATCGACCAGATATCCCTTGCGGAGAACCTGCACGGCACGGGGCAGCTCGACGCCGTCGGCGGCAAGGCGTACCTCGTCGAGCTCGCCGACAACACGTTCGCGCTCACGAACTGGCGCACCCATGTCGACATCGTGAAGCGCACGTCCATCCTGCGCGATCTCGTCTATGCGTCCGCCGCGATCAACGCGCTGGCCTACGACGCCCCCGACGACCTCGACGCCGTCGTCGAGGAGGCGGAAAAGACGCTGTTCGAAGTCACGGAGAAGCGCGTCTCCTCCGAGTTCAGGCGCATGGACGAGCTCGTGACCGAGGCGTTCGAGGAGATCACGAGGCTCGCCGAGCAGAAGAGCCGGATAGCGGGGGCTCCCTCGGGCTTCAAAGACGTCGACGCGCTCTTCCACGGCTTCCGCAGCGGCGACCTCATCGTCCTCGCGGCGCGCCCCGGCGTCGGCAAGACGTCGTTCGCGCTCAACCTCGCCGTCAACGCGGCGAAGGCGGGCGTTTCCGTCGCGTTCCTCTCGCTCGAGATGAGCGCCTCCCAGCTCGTGCAGCGCATCCTGTGCTCGGAGGCGAAGGTGGGCCTCTCGCGGCTGCGCAGCGGGCAGATCGCCGAAAGCGACTGGGGGTCGATAGCCGACGCGTCGAACACGCTGTCGAAGCTCGACATGTACATCGACGACACGCCGGGCCTTTCCATCCTCGAGCTGCGCGCAAAGGCCCGCCGGGAGCTGCGCGGCAAGGAGAAGGGGCTCATCGTCGTCGACTACCTGCAGCTCATGCAGCCGCAGACGGTGCGCCGCGACGGAAACCGCGCCGTGGAGGTCGCCGAGATCTCGCGCGGGCTCAAGATCCTCGCGAAGGAGATGAACATGCCCGTCATCGCGCTGTCGCAGCTCTCCCGCGCGGTCGAGATGCGCGGCAAGAAGCGGCCGATGCTTTCCGACCTGCGCGAATCTGGCGCCATCGAGCAGGATGCCGACATCGTCATGTTCATCGACCGGTCGATGGACG
>CAZBEP010000231.1:0-1510 GCA_964490925.1 uncultured Eggerthellaceae bacterium
CCTCCTCGGGCCGCTCGTCGATGAGCAGGCACATGAGGTGCACCTCGGGGTTGTTCGCCGTGATGGAAGCCGCGATGTCTTTGAGGATGGTGGTCTTGCCGGCCTTCGGCGGCGACACGATAAGCCCGCGCTGACCCTTGCCGATGGGCGCCGTGAGGTCGATCACGCGCGCGGTGTAGGTACTGCGGCCGTGCTCCATGACGAGGCGCTCGTCGGGGTAGACGGGCGTGAGGTCGGAGAATTTCACGCGGCGCGCGGCCTCTTCGGGCGGCGCGCCGTTCACCGAGACGAGCGTTTGGATGGCGGCGTACTTCTCGTTCTCGCGCGCCGGGCGCGTCTGCCCGACGAGCACGTCGCCCTTGCGCAGGCCGTTGCGTCGTATCATCGAAAGCCCGACGTAGCAGTCCGTATCGCTCGGCAGGTAGCCCTGGGTGCGCACGAAGCCGTAGCCGTCGGAGAGGATGTCGAGCACCCCCGACGCCTCGATGAACCCCTCGGCCTTCGCCGTCTGCGAGAACACGGCTTCGACGAGCTCGGCCTTCCGCAAGCCCGCACAGGCCAAGCCGAGCTCGGCTGCCTTTTCGCGCAGCTCGGCCACTTTGAGCTTCGCCAGCGCTTCGCGCGACACGCTCGGGACGACCTCGCGCGGCTGCTGGCCGCCGACGTGCTGGCGGCGCTGGCGACGATAGCTGCCGCCGTTTTGCTTGCCGTTGCCGCCGCCCTGCTTGCCGGCGCTTTGGCGGGCGGCGCCGCGGTCGCGCTGCTGCGAGACGCGGCGGGGCTGGCGTTGGCGGGATTCCTGCCGGTCGGCGGGCTGGGCGCCGGTGGCATGGCCCGCCTCGGAGGACTCGGACGCCTGCGACGAGCGCTCCCGGGCGGCGGGGGGTTCGGCGGACGCGCCCTGGATGCTGGGAGCCGCCTGTGCGGCAGCCTCCCGAGCGGCGAGGGGCTGCGCGGGGGGCGCCTCCTGCGCGGCTGTGGCTGCTGCGTCGGCTGCGGCGGCGGGGAGCTGCGCGGCGGCCTTCGGCGGGCGGCCGCGGCGGCGTTTCGCGGGGGCGGCCACCCCCTCGGCAGGGGCAGCGGTTGCGACTGCGGCGGGGGCGGCAGCTGCAGCTGCGGCGGACGACGCCGCCTTCGGCGGGCGGCCGCGGCGGGGCTTCGTCTGGGCCTCGCCTCCCGCAGCGGGAGCCTCGGAAGCGGGCGCGCCTGACGCGAGGGCGGCTGCGGCGGGGGCGGCGGACGATGCCGCCTTCGGCGGGCGGCCTCGGCGGGGGCGGCGGACGGGGGCCTCCTCCTGCGCGGCGGCCTCCCGAGCGGCGGGAGCCTGCGCGGCGGTTTCCTGCGCGGCGGCCTTCGGCGGGCGGCCGCGTCGGCGCTTCGCAGGGATTGTCGTCCCCTCGGCGGCTGCCCCCTCGGCGGCTGCGGCGGGGGCGGGCGACGCCTCGGAGGCGGCTGCGGCGGGGGCGGCTGCGGCGGACGACGCCGCCTTCGGGGGACGGCCTCGGCGGGG
>CAZBEP010000231.1:1610-3134 GCA_964490925.1 uncultured Eggerthellaceae bacterium
CGGCCTCGGCGGGGGCGGCGTTCGACGGTCTGTTCGGTGTTCTCGGTCATCATGCCTGGCGAACCTTCTCCCAGTCTGCGAGGAACGCGTCGAGGCCGCGGTCGGTGAGCGGATGTTCGACGCATTTCTTGAGCGTCGCGAACGGCACCGTCGCGACGTCGGCGCCGAGCAGCGCCGCCTGAGCGACGTGGTGCGCGCTGCGGACGGAAGCGGCGACGACCTCGACGCGCTCGCCGTTCACCGTGCTCTCCGAGAAGTCGTAGTTCCCAACGGCATCGACGATGTCCTCGAGCTGGCCGAGGCCGTCCTCGGAAACGTCGTCGAAACGGCCGATGAAGGAGCTGACGTAGCGCGCGCCGGCGCGCGCCGCCATGACCGCCTGCGGCGCCGAGAAGCACAGCGTCATGTTCACGCGGATGCCCTCGTTCGCAAGCGCGCGGGTGGCGGCGAGACCCTCGATCGTCACCGGGATCTTCACGACGACGTTTGGGGCGATCGCCGCAAGCTCGCGGCCGTCGCGCACGATGTCGTCGCGCGTCGTCGAGACGCTTTCGGCGGACACCGGCCCGTCGACGATCTCGCAGATGCGCTCGATGTGCTCCGGGAAGCCCGCCAGCGTGCCGCCGACCCGCGCGTACAGCGTCGGGTTCGTGGTCACGCCGGAAAGGACCCCCCAACTCGCCGCCTCTTCGATCTCGGAGAGGTCGGCCGTGTCGAGAAAGAACTTCACAGATCCTCCTAGGATAGGCCCGCGACAGGCCCGGCGCGCCCGCACGGGGCGCAGATGCGCGCTCGAAGAGGGGAAATCGCGGGATTAGAATGGTCGCCGCTGCGGCGCGGCGCTCGTACGCAGGGATTGTAGCCGATGGCACCTGCGGTTTCAAGCGAGCACGCCCGAAAGCGCAACGGAGGGAGGGAGCGGTTGGCGGTTGGCGGCGACCGCGCTCTCCGGTGCGCTCGAGAGACGGGAGCAGTTGGCGGCGGCGGTGCGCTCGCGAGCTGCGGGGGAGCGCGGGGGTGCGGGGGCGCGGGGGCGGCAAGCGTCGGGCGATCACGCACGAGGGGCTCCGGAAAGACCGGTTTTTCGCGGTTTGGGAGGATGCCGTGCCGCCGCGCGAGGGCTACGGGGCTCGCTTGCTGCGTTTCCCCAGCTCGCAATTGCTCACCGTCCCCAAATCCCTCCCAAGCCGCAGCTAACTCCTCCTGAACCGTTCTCCGCTCCTCCCAAACCGTCGAGAACGAGCCTCTCGGAGCGTCCCCGTGCGTGAGGCGGTCGGAATTCCTCCCAAGCCGTGGCTAACTCCTCCCAAACCGCAAATCGCAACGCGCGCGACCCTCTCCCCGCGACCGCCCGCGCCGCCCGCCGAAGATTACGCGCCCCGAAGCCCCTCCCGCAAAGGCTCCGCGATCGCAAGGGAAACGCTGACTAATTGCTTTCGTTCGTCCGGATCCGCGCCGCGTCGCTCAGGGCCAGAAGCCGAAGAAGGCGCATCGACCTGCGTCGATGAGACTTAAGCGCCAGGG
>CAZBEP010000232.1:0-1668 GCA_964490925.1 uncultured Eggerthellaceae bacterium
TCGAGATCAAGCTGTAAGGAGTGACGCTCGCCATGATCAACGCAATCTACGGGAAAAAGATCGGCATGACGCAGGTCTGGGCCGCCGACGACACGGTCGTCCCCGTGACCGTCATCCAGGCCGAGCCGAACAAGGTCTGCCAGGTCAAGACGACCAAAACCGACGGCTACGAGGCCGTGCAGCTCGGCTTCGGCGCCATCAAGCCGAAGAAGGTCAACAGGCCCATGGCGGGGCACTTCGCGAAATACGGCACCGAGCCGACGCGCTATCTGCGCGAGGTGCGCGTGGAGGACGCCTCCGAATACAAGGCCGGCGACGAGGTGACCGTCGCGGCCTTCAGCGAGGTCGCCAAGGTGGACGTCACCGGCACCTCGAAGGGCAAGGGCTTCCAGGGCGTCATCAAGCGCCACGGCTTTGCCGGCGGCCCGGGCGGACACGGCTCGCACTTCCACCGCGCGCCGGGTTCGATCGGCCAGTGCGCGACCCCGTCCCGCGTGCTCAAGGGCGTCCGCCTGCCGGGTCGCATGGGCTGCGACACCGTGACGGTGCGCAACCTCAAGGTCGTCCGCATCGACGAGGATCAAAACCTCATCCTCGTGAAAGGCGCGGTTCCGGGCGCCAAAAACGGCGTCGTCCGCGTCCGCATGGCCTAACGAAACCGAGCAGCGCAAGGAGCTAACAATGGCAACGATTGAGATCAAAGACGCGAAAGGGGCGGCCGCCGGCACTGCCGAGCTGTCTGATTCCGTCTTCGGCGTCGAGCCGAACGTGCCCGTCATGCATCAGGTCGTTCGCGCCCAGCGCGCGTCGTGGCGCCGCGGCACGCACAACACCCGCACGCGCGGCGAGGTTCGCGGCGGCGGCCGCAAGCCGTGGCGGCAAAAGGGAACCGGCCGCGCCCGGCAGGGTTCCATCCGCGCTCCCCAGTGGAGGGGCGGCGGCACCGTGTTCGGGCCGCATCCGCGCAGCTACGCCTTCAAGGTGAACCGCAAGGAGATCAAGCTCGCGATGCGCTCGGCGCTCTCTGCGAAGCTGGCGGACGGCGAGCTTGTAGTGGTGTCTGCGTTCGGCTTCGAGAAGCCCCGCACCAAGGACGCGGTGGCGGCGCTCAAGGCGCTCGGCATCGAAGGGCGCGTGACCGTCATCACTGATTCCGAGGACGTGAACTCGTTCCTGTCGTTTCGCAACATCCCGACGGTGCGCATCATCCCCGCGCACGCGGTCAACACCTACGACCTGATCGACAACAAGAAGCTCGTCGTCACGTCTAAGGCGCTTGCCCACATCGAGGAGGTGCTCAAGTAAATGCAGCTGCAGAAGGATCCTCGCGAGGTCATCATCCGCCCCGTCATCACGGAGCACAGCTACGACATGATGGAGCTGAACAAGTACACCTTCGAGGTGGCGAGAACCGCCAACAAGATCGAGATCGCCCAGGCGGTCGAGGCGATCTTCGACGTGAAGGTGACGAAGGTCAACACGCTTATCGTGAAGCCGAAGCCCAAGCGCGTCCGCTACCATTTGGGCAAGACGCGTTCCTGGAAGAAGGCCATGGTCACGCTTGCCGAGGGCGACACGATCGATCTGTTTTCCCGGTAGGCGCCGCGCAAGACCGCGAAGCCGCACGAAGCGCCCTCTGGCCATGCCGAGGGCGTTTTTATGCACGGC
>CAZBEP010000232.1:1768-3133 GCA_964490925.1 uncultured Eggerthellaceae bacterium
GGGCTTTTGCTTGAAGGCGGAAGTGGTTTTCGGCATGCGGCGTGTCGGCATGCGGCGTGGCACCGCGATGCGAAGCGCGCGTCGGCAAGCGCGGAGAAGGGGAGGCTGCGATGGGAGAGGCGGAGGACGGGCGGGGCAGGGCTGTCGTCCTCGATGTGGCGCGCGTGGGCGAGCTCGAGCGGGCTATCGAGGCGGCGGGCACCTCTCTTGCGACCCTCATGGCGCGGGCAGGCGAGGCGGTCGCGAACGCGGTGCGCGGGGCGGTGCCCGAACCGTGCGCGGTCGCGGTGCTTGCGGGATCGGGCAACAACGGCGGCGACGGCTGGGTCGCGGCGGAGCGGCTCGCGGAGGCGGGGTATTCCGTGACGCTTGCGACGATGGCGGCTGCGACCGCTCTGCGCGCCGAGCCGGCGCGCGCGGCGGCGCTCTCGGTTGCGGCATGTGCGGCGGATGGCGTGAGCGGCGACGCGAGCCGCACGCGCGGTGCGAACTGTCTGCGGATTCTCGAAGCGCCGTCGGTGGACGAGGTCGCCGCGACCTGCGCGCGCTCGCGCGTCGTAGTCGACGCGCTGCTCGGGACGGGCTTTTCCGGCAACGCCCTGCGCGACCCGGTCGGGGCATGGGTCGAGGCGGCGAACGCCGCACGCAAGGCAGGCGCGCTCGTGGTGGCTGCCGACGTCCCGAGCGGGCTGTCGGCTCAGACGGGTGTGGCGGCGCGCCCGTGCGTTGAGGCTGATGAGACGGTGACGATGCTCGCCCTCAAGCCCGGCCTGCTCGCGCTCGGGGCGGTGCCGTACGTCGGCAGGCTCACCTGCGCGCCCCTCGGCATCGACGTGCGCCGCGACTTCCCCGAATTCGCGTAGGCGCCGCCCGCGCGCTTGCGTGGGGTTGCGGAGCCGCGTGGGCGTGTGGCGGCGTGACGGCCGCATGGCTGAAACCCCGCCGTGCTTTCTGGGTTTTTCCTTCCGATTCGCTCTCCGCCCGCCCTGTGCGGCTGCGAGCGCCTATGATGCCCTCTAACGACACGAGGCGGCCGACGGCGGCAACGAGCGGAAAGCGAGAATCGGCATGGGCAGCAAGAAGCCGTCTGCCCGGGCAAAGCAGCGGGCGGCGTTCGAATCGAACATCGGCGACTTGTCTTCGCTGTTCGAACGCGAAGAACGACATCGGGAACAGGTGGCGGCCGAACGCGAGGAGGCGAAGCGACGCAAGGCGTGCTCGTCGAAGAATCGTTATGTAACCCGCGCCGAGGCCGAAGAGGCCGTCGCCTCCTGCGCCGATTGCGGCCGCACCGGCCTCCACGTCTACCGCTGTCCCTATTGCAACGGTTGGCACCTCACCTCGCATCCGCAGCAGACCGATTAG
>CAZBEP010000233.1:0-3130 GCA_964490925.1 uncultured Eggerthellaceae bacterium
TTCTCGGGGTCGGTGACGACGTCCCCGATGTCGGCGTCCTCGATGCCGATGACGGCGATGATGTCGCCCGCGCCCGCCTCGGGCACCTCCATCTTGCCGAGCTTGTCGAAGGTGTAGACCTTGCGGATCTGCGCGTGGCCCTCGCGGCCGTCGGGGCGCACGACGAGCACGCGGTCCTTCTCGCGGATCGTGCCGCTGCGCAGCCGGCCGACGCCGATGCGGCCCTCGTAGCTCGAGTGGTCAACCGTGCACACCTGCAGCGCGAGCGGTGCGTGCGTCTCGACGTCGGGCGCGGGGATCTTCTCGAGGATCGTGTCGAGCAAAGGGATCATCGTCATGGAGCAGTCGGCGGGGTCGAAGCGCGCGTAGCCGTTCACGGCCGAGGTGTAGACCGTGGCGAAGTCGAGCTGGTCGTCGGAGGCGCCGAGCTCCACCATGAGGTCGAACACCTTGTCGACCGCGCCTTCCGGGTCGGCTCCTGCGCGGTCGATCTTGTTCACCACCACGACGATGCGCAGGCCCGCCGCGAGCGCCCGCGACAGTACGAAGCGCGTCTGGGGCTTGGGGCCTTCGGAGGCGTCGACGATGAGCAGCGCGCCGTCGGCCATGTTGAGCACGCGCTCGACCTCGCCGCCGAAGTCGGCGTGGCCGGGCGTGTCGATGACGTTGATCTTGACCCCCTTGTAGGTGATGGAGATGTTCTTCGAGAGGATCGTGATGCCGCGCTCGCGCTCCTGGTCGTTGCTGTCGAGCACGCGCTCTTCGACGTGCTGGTTCTCGCGGAACACGCCGGCGGTGTAGAGCAGGCGGTCGACGAGCGTCGTCTTGCCGTGGTCGACGTGCGCGATGATGGCGACGTTTCGGATGCCCTCTTGTTTCACGTGCAAGCTTCCCCTTCTGTGCCTTCGTGCTGCAAAGTCCCTCTCGAACGGCGCCGGCCGGTCGCGTGTCGCGCGCCGTCCCGCCGCCTGTCTGTTCCGTGCGCCCGCTGCGCGCGGTCAGCCGCCGAGCATGCCTTCGAGCCGCACCTTCTCCTTCGCGAGCTCGTCGAGTCGCTCGTCGAGCGTCGCGATCCTGCGCATGGCGGACGCCGTCTGGACGCCGCCCCACACAAGAAGCGTCACGCCGACGGCCGCGACGATGCCGAACAACCCCCAGGGGCGCCGCCCGCCCACGAGCGCGGCGAGAAGCCCCGCGAGCGCCATGACCGCCCCGTTGCGCCGCTCGTCGCAGGCGAGGTCCCGCTGTGCGACGAGTTGCACGCGCGCCGCAGCGATGCCGGCGAGCCGCGCTTCGACCTCGGCATCTGCGGAGCGCTGCCTTCGGCCGGCGCCGCCTGCATGCCGGCCCGCGCGGGATTCGCCCCGGCGGCCCCCGTCCGACATGAGGGACTCGTACGCGTCGCGCAAGTTCTTGAACTGCTCGGTCGCGCGCTCTTCGAGCTTCTTGTTCCCGGCGAACCGGTCGGGGTGCAGGATCTGCGCCGTCTCGCGGTAGGCGGTCTTGATGTCTTCCGCCGTCGCATCCTCGTCGAGCCCGAGGATGCGCAGCGCCTCGCGTCGGTTCATCGCTTCCTCCGGTCTGCCCACGGACCGCCGTCGGTCGCCCGGACGCCCGCCCCCGTCCGCCGTGCAGCTCCGTCCGCCGTTCGAGCGGGGGAGACGTTTCCGTACGTCGCCGGCCGCGACCCCGTATCATAGCACGCAGACAGCGCGGCGCCGTCGGTTTTTCCCGTCCAATCAGGCGAAACGGGGCGCTTTCTCGGGCGCTTCCGCAGGCGGCTCCCGTTTATGAATCGAATCTGGTCATATTGTGCACCCTTCCTGCCGTCCGAACTCCTTATGAGACAATCCATGAAACAATTCGTAAACCGTCCATGTCGGGCGCCGCCGCGTCGGCCGGCTCGCCTGAGCGCCTCTACGAGGGAGGGATCATGAAGGTTTCGGCCGCGAAAGGCGTCTGCTCGATCGGCCTTGCCGTAGCATGCGCGACCGGTCTTGCGGGCTGCTCGTCGGAGGACTCTGCGGGGGGCAGCGGCGCGATCGCCGCCACGGTCAACGGGGTCGAGATCCTCGAAGACGACGTCACCGACATGATCGAGACCATGCGCGCGGCGATGGGGCTTGACACCGACGACGAGTGGGGCGAGTACCTCGTCACGTACGGCTATACGCCCGAGAGCGTCCGCGAGCAGTCCATCGAGTCCTTCATCCAGCAGGAGCTCATCCGCCAGGCGGCCGAGGAGAACGACATCTCGATCGAGACGACGGTCATCGACGGCTATGTAGACCAGGTGAAGGCGAACTACGACACCGACGAGGCGTGGCAGGCAGCGCTCGAGAGCATCGACACGACGGAGGAGGAGTATCGCGAGAGCATCGAGACGAGCCTTTTGAGCCAGGAACTCGAGAGCGTCGTCGTCCCCGACGCCGAGCCGACCGAAGAAGAGCTCATGGAGTATGCGGAGATGTTCTCCTCGTCCTACGACGGCGCGAAGCGCTCGTCGCACATTCTGTTCGACGCGGACGACGCCGAAACGGCCCAGTCGGTGCTCGACCAGATCAACGCCGGCGAGATCGACTTCGCCACGGCGGCTCAGGAGTACTCGCAGGACTCCTCGGCCGACGACGGCGGAGACGTCGGCTGGGACAGCGAGACGACGTTTGTGGACGAGTACCAGGCCGCGCTCGACGAGCTGTCCGCCGGCCAGGTGAGCGGCCTCGTGACGAGCGCCTACGGCATCCACATCATCATGTGCACCGAGGAGTACAGCGCTCCCGAGGAGCTGACGAGCACCGACCAGCTGCCCGAAAGCATCCGCGAGGAGCTTGTCGCCTACGTCGAAGAGCTGAACGCCGAAACGGCGTTCGACGAATGGCTTGCGGCGTACGAGGAAGAGGCGGACATCGTGATCAACGACATGCCCGAGGGGCTGCCGTACGACATCGACCTCACGCCGTACCAGACCGAGGAGGAAGAGGAGACCGAAACGGACGAGGACGCCGAGGAAACGACCGATTCGGCCGAAGAGACCGAAGAGACCGAATCGGACGAAACCTCCGACACGACGTCCGACGATGCCGAGACGGCCGACGCTTCGGACGCCTCCGACGGCGAGTCGTCCGAGGAG
>CAZBEP010000234.1:0-3118 GCA_964490925.1 uncultured Eggerthellaceae bacterium
AGCCTGCGCGCCCGAGGGGGAGGGAGCCCTCGAGAAGCGCCGTGCGAACTGCCATTTCTGCGGGTACCTCTGCGCGTTCACCGCGACGGTTAGGGACGGCCGGCTCGTCGGCCTCGAGCCCGACCCGACGCGCTATCCCTACGACGCGCGCATCCTCGCGGGGTGCCGCCGCTGGCGCATGAACCTCGACATGATCGACGACCCCGCCCGCGTGAACTACCCGCTGCGCCGTGCGGGCGATCGCGGCTCGGACGAATGGGAGCGCGTGAGCTGGGACGACGCGATCACCGAGATCGCCTCCCGCCTTCGGGCGCTCGCCGACGAGCACGGCCCGGAGACCCTCGCCTCGATGATCGGCGGGCCGCACACCTCGTTTTGGCCGCTGCACCGCTTCATGAACCTGTTCGGCTCGCCGAACAACCTCGGTATCGGGCAGATCTGCTGGAACCCGCGCATCTGGATGGACGTGCTCACCTTCGGCTGGACGCTCGAGGCCGACGTCGCGCCGGGCGTCACGGGCTGCTTCATCATCTGGGGGACGAACCCTGCGCAGTCCGACAACTCGGCCTTCTGGCGGGCGATCATCTCGTTCTCGAAGTCCGACGCCACCCTCATCGTCATCGACCCTCGGCGCACCCAGGTCGCCGCGCTCGCCGATATCTGGGTCGCTATACGCCCGGGTACCGACTGCTCCTTCGCGCTTGGGCTGCTTAACGTCATCATCGAGGAGGATCTCATCGACCGGGCCTTCGTCGAGGAATGGTGTTCGGGCTTCGACGAGCTTGCCGAGCACGTGCGAACGTACACGCCCGAGGCCGTCGCCGAGGTCTGCGGAATCGACCCCGACGAGCTGCGCCTCGTCGCGCGCTCCTTCGCCCAGTCTCCGGCCTCGGCCATTGTTTCCGGCCGCGGGATCGACCAGGTGGGGCGCAACGTCGCGCCGACGCATCGCGCGATCTGCTGTTTGCGCGCGGTCACCGGCAATATCGACAAGCCGGGTACCTGCGTGCTCGCCGAGAAGAGCGACTTCATTCCCGAGTTCGACCTCGAGATGACCGATTCCCTCGCGCCCGAGCACAAGGCGCGCTGCCTCAACACGCCCTACACGCCGCTGCAGTGCTACGACGGCTTCGCCTACGTGCGCACGCTCACCGAGAAGCACGGCCGCACGCTGCCCGAGCGCTACCTCACCTCGGCTCACCCCGACCTCGTGCTGCGCGCGATGGAGACGGGCGAGCCCTACCCGGTTCGCGCCCTCATTGTCGAGGCGACGAACCCGCTGATCACCTATGCCGACACACACCGCGTGTTCGATGCGCTCATGTCGCTCGACCTCATTGTCGTGCTCGACTACTACCTCAGCCCGACGGCGCAGATCGCGGACTTCGTGCTGCCGGCGGCCGGCGCGGTCGAGCGATCGACCTTCCAGGCACACGGGGGCGTGGCCAACATCGCCTACGGCGGCGCGAAGGCGGTCGAGCCGTACTACGAGCGAAAATGCGACTACGACGTGTTCCGCGCGCTCGGCATCGCGCTCGGCCAGGCCGACGCGTGGCCGGACGAGACCTTCGAGGACGCCCTCCGCACGACGCTTGCGCCCTGCGGCATGAGCTTCGAGCAGTACTGCGAAACGGGCATCTACGCCGGGCCGACCGCGTTCTACAAGCACCTGACCCCGCTTCCCGGCGAGACGGCTCCGCGCGGGTTCGCGACGGAGACGGGCAAGATCGAGCTTGCGAGCGAGGCGCTTACCCGCCTCGGCGGCCCGCGCCTGCCCGCCCCCGGCGCGCCGCGCACCCTCTGCACGAAGGCCGCCACGCTTGCGAAGGGGACGCGCCTCGCCCTCATCACGGGGTCGCGCAAGCAGCCCTACAATGCGTCGATGTACTTCAACAACCCGTCGTTCCGCAAAAAGTCGCCCGTCCCCGTCGCCGAGATGAGCCCGGCGACGGCGGCTCGCCTCGGCCTTGCGGACGGCGACGTCGTCGTGCTCGCGACCGACAACGGCGAGGCGCGCTTCGTGCTCAAGACGCGCGAGATGCGCGACGACCTCGTGAGCGCCGACTACGGCTGGTGGCACCCGGAATGGCCGCGCGGCTTGCCCGACCTCGGCGGCATCTGGGACTCCAACGTCAACTGCCTCACCTCGTGCTCGGTTGCGGAAGGCGAGCCGATGATCGGCACCTGGTCGTACAATGCGATAGACTGCGTAGTGTGGAAGGCGGACGAGCCGATCGGGTTCACCGACCGCGACCTGTCCTCCGAGGAATAGAAAGGAAACTCACGTGGCGGAAAAGAAGCAAGCGCTGCTCGTGTTCAGCAAGCCCCCGCTGCCCGGCCTGGTAAAGACGAGGCTCACCGTCGAGCACGGCGGGTTCCTCACCCCCGAGCAGGCCGCACAGTTCTTCCAGCGGAGCCTCTACGACGTGTGCGAGATGGCCATGCACGCGCTCATCGAGCTTCAGCGGGAAAACGACGAGCTGGTGGCGAGCGACCCGAGCGCCGACAAGATCGCCTACGACTTCTTCGTTTCAACGACGCCGGCCGAAAACGTCGGCCTCATGAAAGATCTCTTCGACGAGATCGGGCCGTGGCCGATGGAGATCCGCTACCTCACCGACAAGGGGGCGACCTTCGACGACCACTTCGACGATGCGTTCCGGCAGATCTTCGGCATGGGGTACGAGCATATCGTCTCGATCGGCGCGGACATCCCAACGATGCCGAAGAGCCACATCACCCAGGCTTTCGAGTGGCTCGACTACTTCCAGAGCCAGGGGACGCCGGGCTTCGTGCAGGCGCCGTGCCAGGAATGCGGCACCTCGCTCGTCGGGTTCAGCCACAACACGCCCATCGACCACCAGGGCGTCTACTACAACCTGAGCGGCAAGCCCGCGCTCGACGCCTACGTCGAGAAACTCGTCGAGAAGGAGATCCCCTGCGCGTACTTCTCGCCCGTCGCCGACATCGACGAGCGCACCGACCTTGCGCACGCGATCTCCTGCATGCGCGCGATCAAGGAGGCGGCGAAGCACCAGTCCGACCTCTTCGTCCCCCAACGCGTGCTCGACTGGGTCGACTACATGGGCATCACCGTGTCCACCCCGCCCAACGACGA
>CAZBEP010000235.1:0-3113 GCA_964490925.1 uncultured Eggerthellaceae bacterium
GGCCGAGGCTCCCGCCGCCGAAAAGCCGCGCCGCCGCCGAGGCCGCCCGCGCAAGACGGCCTCCGAGCCCCCCGCGACTCCGGAGCCGCCTGCGACTTCAGAGCCGCCGGCGCCCGAGCCGGCCGCCGCCGAGTCGGATGCTCCTGCGCAGCCGCAGCAGGCCGCAGCCCCCGCTGCGTCGGATCCCGCCGCAGCCCCCGCCTCCGCCGAACCCCCGGCTGCGTCCGCCGCGCAGCCGCCCGCGAAGCCGCAGGCGCACGGCGCCGCCCCCGCGAAGCGCCGCCGAGGCCGCCCGCGCAAGTCCGCAGCCGCGCCCGCCGCGACCTCGGAGCCGCCGGCGCCCGCCGCGCAGCCGCCCGCGGATGCTGCCTCGCAGTCGTCTGCGGATGCCGTCGCCGCATACGTGCGCGACGCCGTGCGCAACGCGGGGGCGGAAGGCGCCGACCTTAACGCGCTCGCGAAGCAGGTGCGCGCGCGGTTCCGCGGGTTCAAGGTTCGCGACCTCGGATACACTCAGTTCCGGCGCTATGTCGAGGCGCTCGGCGACATCGTCGTCGAAAGGCACGGGAAAGACCTCATCGCACGCCTCGCCGACTAGCCGTCCGCCCGGCGCGGCGGCAAGGGAAGCGCTCATTGATTGTTTCGTCCACCTTCGCGCCGCGCCGCTTAAGCCCCGAAGCCTAAGCGAGGCGCAGTGGTCGATGAGCCTTAAGCGCCAGGAGCGCGGCCCGGCGCGGCCCGGCGCGGAGGCGGGCGGAATGGATTGATCGTTTCCCAAGAAAAGGGGGATATGCTTCGTGGAGGCGTTTGAGCTCGGGCTGCTGCTGTGCGCAGCCGTTCTCGTGTCGTCTGTCATCGACCAGATCGTTCCGAAGATATCGTCTCCGCTCATACAGATCGCCCTCGGCATCGTCATCGCGATCGTCGCCGAGCGCCAGATCGACATCGAGCTCGACCCGGAGCTGTTCCTGGTGCTCTTCATTGCGCCGCTCCTCTACGACGAGGCACGTCACGCCGACCGGGGGGAGCTGCTGAAAAACATCAAGCCGGTGCTCTCCATGGCCGTCGGCCTCGTCATCGCCATCGCGCTCATCACCGGCTTCGTGCTTCACTGGCTCGCCCCCTCGGTTCCCCTCGCCGCCGCCTTCGCGCTCGGAGCCGCGCTTGGCCCCACCGACGCCGTCGCGGTGTCGTCTTTGCCGAAAGACGTGGACATCGGCACGCGCGAGCGCAGCATCCTCAAGGGGGAATGCCTCATCAACGATGCGTCGGGCATCGTGTCGTTCCAGTTCGCGATCGCTGCTGCCGTCACGGGAACGTTCTCGCTCCTCGATGCGTCGGTCGAGTTCGCCATCAGCTTTTTCGGCGGCCTTCTTTTCGGTGTCGCAGCCGGCTTTATCCAGCGCTGGCTCGTGCGCAAAATCCAGTCGCTCGGCCTCGAGAACACGACGTTTCGCGTGCTGCTCGACATCTTCACGCCGTTCGTCGTGTACCTTCTGGCGGAGCCGCTCGGCGCGAGCGGCATCATCGCGGTCGTGTGCGCGGGCATGGTGATATCCTCGCGCTCGACGACCACCCCGTACGTCTCGCGGCTCAAGATCGTCTCGTCGAGCGTGTGGCGCGTGCTCGCCTATGCGCTCAACGGCATCGTGTTCGTCCTGCTCGGCACCCAACTGCCGCAGGCGATGAGCGCGTCGTGGGAGGATTCCCGCATCGGCAACGAGACGCTGCTCGCCGAGGTGCTTCTCGTGACGGCGGTGATCGTGCTCGTGCGCTTCCTGTGGATCGCCGCAGTCGAGTTCGCCCACCATCGCTCGCTCGCGCGCGACGGGTCCGCCGGTCATCGCTTTGGGCGGCGCGAGCTGAGGAGCGCCCTCGTCATGACGGCGGGCGGCGCGAAGGGGACGATCACGCTTTCGATCATGTTCACGGTGCCGACCCTGCTGTCCTCCGGCGAGGCGTTTCCCCAGCGCAACCTGCTCATCTTCCTCGCATGCGGGGTCATCGTCTGCACGTTGCTCATCTCGAACTTCATGATCCCGCTGCTCGCCCCGAAGCGCGACGTCGACAAGGAGCGGGAAGAGGATCGCGCCCGCGACGTGAACGCGATGATCGACATCCTCCGCAGCGTCGTCGAAGAGCTGACGGCACGCCAAACGCCGGAGACGCGCCGACCCACCCAAAGCGTCATCCATCAGTACAACGACCGCATCTCGCAGATCAAAAGGCGCAACGACATCGACGAAGAGGAGAACATCCCGCTGCGCGTCAGGGCCGTCGAGCTAGAGGAGCGGGAGTGCGCGCGCCTCATCAAGGCAAAGGAGGTCCATCCGTCGATCGGCTACGAATACCTCGACACGCTCTCGCGCACGAAGAACCTGCTGCGGCATCGGGGGTCGGAAGGGTCGTTTCGCGTGTCGCTGCTCAGGTTGCGCACGCTCGTCGTCTCCGCAAAGCGCCGCCTCGTCGACGGGGCGCCGTTCCTGAGCGAAAGCGAGCGGAAGGCGGCGTTGCGCGAGATCCAGATCAAGACGAGGCGGGCGGTCGTCGACGCGCTGCAGGACAACATTTCGGAAATCGACGCGCCTGCCGAGGACGTAAGCGCGCTCTCGCTCGAATATACGCGCGCGATCGCCGCGCTGCGTGCGGAAAGCCCCTCTATCACGGCGATCACGAACGCGGCGCGCAAGACGGTCGAGATCCAGAAAATGGCGTGCGAGCTCGAACTGGAGGAGATCCAGCGCGCCTACGAGGACGAGCGCATCAGCCGCCCGGCCGCCCGGCGCATGCGCGAAAGCGTGAACCTCATGAAGGTCGACCTCGAGGACGGCGTCGCGTCATAGGGGCCGCCCGTCGCCGCCCGCCCGGGGTGCCGCCCTGCCGTCGTCGTTCGGCTCGCGTTCGGCCGCCCGGGATGGCTCGCCCGCAGTCTCGGGTGGGCGAGCGCGCCCGAGACTGCCGCCCGCCTGAGGCCGCCTCCTACATCTCCACCGGCGCGCTCACGCCGAGCAGCCCGAGGGTGAGCGCGAGCACGATCCGCGCGCTGTCGGCGAGCGCGAGGCGTGCGCGGCGCAGCGCCTCGTCGTCGGCGAGCACGTGGCAGTTCGTGTAGA
>CAZBEP010000236.1:0-3112 GCA_964490925.1 uncultured Eggerthellaceae bacterium
GCCCCCGAACCGCCCGCGCCCGAGGCACCCGAAGCCGTCCGCTCCGCGCTCGACATCGCGCGCAGCCCGCAGGGGCATCCCGACTTCGATCGCTTCGTCGCGACGATCGCCGCGCTGCGCGCCCCCGACGGCTGCCCGTGGGACCGCGAACAGACGCACGGCAGCATCGCGCACAACATGGTCGAAGAGGCTTACGAGGCCCTCGACGCGATCGAGGCCGGAGACGCGACCCATATGCGCGAGGAGCTCGGCGACGTGCTGCTGCAGGTCGTGCTGCAAAGCCAGATCGCGGCGGATGCGGGCGAGTTCACGATCGACGAGGTGTGCCGCGACATCAACGCGAAGATGGTGCGCCGGCATCCGCACGTGTTCGGCGATGCGGCGGCCGGCAGCGCCAACGATGTGCTCGACCTGTGGGATCAGGTGAAGCTCGCCGAAAAGGGGGCGCGCGACGAGGCGGCCGGCACCGAGGGGAGCCGCCGCGAGGGGCTGCTCGACGGCGTTCCGGCGAGCTTCCCCGCGCTCATGCAGGCGCAGAAGGTGTCGCGGAAGGCCGCTGCCGCCGGGTTCGAATGGGATACGGTCGCAGACGTGTGGGACAAGGTGCGCGAGGAAATCGGCGAGTTCGAGGCGGTTTACGCTGCAGCTCCCAAAAACGCCAAGGGCGCGATGGACGTCGGCGCCGACCCGGCTGCGGCGAAGGCGGCGGAGCTCGAGTTCGGCGACGTGCTGTTCGCGCTCGTGAACGTCGCCCGCAAGGCGGGCATCGATGCGGAAAGCGCCCTGCGCGCCTCGTGCGCGAAGTTCCGCGCGCGCTGGGCGCAGGTCGAGCGCGGCGCCTGGGGCGCAGGCCGCGAGGTCGAAGAACTGTCGGCGGGCGAGCTCGAGGCGCTGTGGCAGCGGGCGAAGCGCGGGGAGGGCGCGCCGGAGCCGCGCGGGCATTCCGCTTCCGCGCGCACGCCGGAGCGCGGGAGGCTCGCATAAAATCGCATACAACGGGTCGTGCAAGGCCGTTGTCGGAATATTATGCCGGAAATGTTTGAACTGAATGAATGCTCAGCGTATAGTAGCAAACGTATGGGAGCGCTGCGCCCGTTCGGAAGGTTCCGGAGGAGCGCGCTCTACGGAGGGAAGAGACAGAAAGGGAGTTTCATGAAGAAGCATACCTGGGGCGCGCTCGCCGTCGCTGGCGCGCTCGCCGCGTCGCTCGGGCTGTTCGGCTGCTCTTCGAGCGACGGCACGGACAGCGAAGAGGCAGAAGACGCCTCGTCGGCAGATGCCGCTTACACGCTCGTGACCGACGGCGTGCTTACGGTGGGCACCTCGCCCGACTACCCGCCGTTCGAAAATCTGGAAAACGGAGAGTACGTCGGCTTCGACATCGACCTTGCGACGGCCGTAGCCGAGCAGCTCGGGCTCGAAGTCGAGTTCCAGACGCTCAATTTCGACTCGATCCTGACTGCGGTTGCCGCAGGCGGGCAGGTCGATGTGGGGATCTCCGGCTTCTCCGTCAGCCCGGAGCGCGCCGAGACGGTCGACTTCTCCGACGCGTACTACATCGACAACCTCTCCGCTGCCGTGATGAGCGGCGGCGAGATCACCGCCGACAACGCCTCCGAGGCGCTCGACGCCGAAGGCATCATCATCGCGGTGCAGTCCGGCACGACGGGCGAGGACTATGCGCGCGAGCACTTCCCCAATGCGGAGATCGTGCCCTACACGCAGTCGACCGAGTGCTTCGCGGCGCTGCAGGCCGGCCAGGCGACGGCCGTCATCACGAACAGCTCCGTCGTCGCCCAGATGATCGAGCAGTCCTATCCGGACGCCGAGATCGTGCTTTCGGCCGCGACGGGCGAGGAGTACGCCGTTGCCGTGTCGAAGGACAATTCGGGGCTGCTCGAGGCCATCAACGAGGCCATCGCGGCACTCGATGCTGACGGCACGATCGACGAACTCATGGAGAAGTGGCAGGTCTAGTCGCGACAGCGCGCATAATCGGGCGCCCCTTCGCCGCCGACGGGCGGCGGGGGGCGGCGCCGTTTTTGCTCGCTGCGCTCCTCATGCTTCTCGGCGCGCTCCTCGCGTTCGGCGCCCTGCCGCAGACGGCATTCGCGGTCGAGACGGCCAGCTGCACCGCGCGTCCGAACGAGGACGGCACGAGCAACGTGCAGGGAGCCACGGAGACGCGCATTACCTGGGAGGGCGAGGCGGCCTCTGACGAGCAGGTCGCTTCGATCTCGCTCACGCTGCCCGAAGGCACGACGTACTCGCTCGACAACGCGCGCGTGACGGTGCTCGGAGGCGAGGACCGCATGGAGCGCATCAGCGTCGATGCGGAGTTTTCAGCCGACGGCCAGACGGTGACGGCGACGTTTGCCGAGCCGACGGAGGCAGGCGCGTACTTCCGCGTCGAGATCTACGGCGTGTTCTTCCCCCGGGAGGGCGGGGAGATGCAGCTTGTCGGCTCCTGCGAGCTTGCCGACGGCTCCACGGTTGCCATCAGCGACATTCCGACGATCACGGTCACCGGGATCACGCTGTTCGAGCAGTGGGGCGCCATGCTCGAGGAGCAGGGATGGGTGCAGGCGGCCAACGGCAACGACTTCATCCGGCTGTTTTTCAACCCCGTGCTCATCGTCACGAGCATCCCGACGGTGTTCAACGGCTTTCTCATCGCCATCGCGACGGTGGCGGTCGCCTTCCCGCTTGCGATTCCCCTCGGCTTCGTGATCTCGCTGCTGCGCATGTCGAGGTTTCGCGTTTTACGGGCCGTCGGGTCGGTCTACGTCAACATCGTCCGCGGCACGCCGCTGTTTTTGCAGATCTACATCGCGTTTCTCGGCCTGCCGCTCGCGGGCGTCTCGATCCCGCGCTTTCCGCTCGGCGTGCTCGTGCTCTGCATGAACTCGGGCGCCTACCTCTGCGAGATCTTCCGCGCGGGCATCCAATCGATCCCGAAGGGCCAGTTCGAGGCGTCGCGCAGCCTCGGTATGAACGGCGCGCAGACCATGCTCTTCGTCATCATCCCGCAGACGGTGCGCCGCGTCATCCCGACGATGACGAGCGAGTTCATCCTGCTGTACAAGGACACCTCGATGCTTGCCGCCGTCGG
>CAZBEP010000237.1:0-3108 GCA_964490925.1 uncultured Eggerthellaceae bacterium
GGGGGCGGGGTCGCCGGGGGGGGCGGAGGCGTCCGCAAAGCGAGTTCCGCGCGAGCCGAAAGCGCCGGTGGCGCTTTCGCACGAGCAGGACTGTCCGAGCGACTGGACGGCCCCGCCTCCCCCGGCGTCGAGAGCGTTTCTGCCCTCAGACGCGCTCCCGCCGATGAGATCGATGGTCGTGCGTCTGAGCGCCGAGCATCCCATGTTGACCGCCACCGGCAGCGCGGCGATATGGCACGGCGCCGTCTCCACGTGCACGGCGAGCGCCGTATGCAGGCCGCCGAGGCCGCCGGCGCCCACGCCCGTCGCGTTCACCGCGTCGAGCAGCTCGCGCTCGAAGGCCGCCGTCTCCGGGTCGGGCGAGGGTTCGCCCACCGCGCGCATGAGGGCGCGCTTCGCGAGGCCGCCCACCTTGTCGAACGTCGAGCCGACGCCCACGCCGATCACGAGGGGCGGGCAGGCGGCAGAGCCCTTCTCCCGCACGCAGCGCACGACCTCCTCCACGATGCCCGTGCGGCCGGCGCCGGGCACAAGCATCGCGACGCGGCTCGCGTTGTCGGAGCCGCCGCCCTTGAGCATCACGTGCAGCCGCGCGCCCGGCTCCTCGACGAAGCGCACCTCGGCGAAGGCCGGCGTGTTGTCGCCGGTGTTCGTGCGGTCGACCAGCGCGTCGCGTACGACGGACCTGCGCAGGCGCGCCTCATCGTATGCCTGCGCGACTGCTTCATTGAGCCGGGAAAACGCATCGCCGGACACAAGCACGTCGGGGCCGACCTCAAGGCACGCCCATACCGTGCCGGTGTCCTGGCAGATGGGCACGGCGTCTTTCCGCGCGATGCGCTCGTTTTCGACAAGCTGGTCGAGCACGAATCGCGCGAGCGGCGCCTCCTCGGCAGCGCGTGCGGCGCGCAGGGCGTCGCGCACGTCGCGCGGCAGCTCGCAGGCGAGGCGCGGGACGGCCTCGCGCACGGCGCGCGCGACGTCGGCGGCCGAGACGGTCGTCACGGGATGCGCCCTACTCCGGCAGAGCGGACAGCCCCGCGCGCACCGACGCCGCAGACGCCTGGAGCGCGGCAAGCTCTTCGGGCGTCAGGTCGAACTCGACGACCTCCTCGACGCCGTTCCTCCCGAGGCGCGCCGGCACGTTCATGTACAGGTCGTCGATGCCGTATTCGCCGTCGAGGTGTGCGCACACGCTCATGATCTCGTCGGAGCCCACGAGGATCGCCTCGACCATCTTCGCGATCGACGCGCCCGGTGCGAAGTACGCGCTGCCCGTCTTGAGGTATCCCACGACCTCCGCGCCGCCCTTGACGCATTTCTGAACGACGGCATCGACCTGCTCGGGCGTCAGAAGCTCCGTGATCGGCGTGCCCTTGACCGTCGTGTAGCGCGGCCAGCACACCATGCCCTCGCCGTGCGCGCCGAGCGCCCACGCCTCGACGTCGGCCGGGTCGCAGGAAAGCGCCTCGCAGACCGCGTACGAAAGCCGCGAGGAGTCGAGCACGCCGCCCATTCCCATGAGACGGTTCGCCGGCAGCCCGGAGTCGCGGTACGCGAGGGAGGTCATCACGTCGAGCGGGTTCGTCACGCAGATGTAGACGGCATCGGGCGCGACTTCGACCGCCTGGCCGATGACGGAGCGCATGATGCCGGCGTTCACCTCGAGCAGGTCCTCGCGCGTCATGCCCGGCTTGCGGGCGATGCCCGCCGTGACGACGACGACGTCGGAGCCGCGCGCCGCCTCGTAGTCGCTCGACCCGACGACCGTCGACTCGAACAGCTCGACGCTGCGCAGGTGCATCAGGTCGAGCGCCTTGCCCTGGGCAAGCCCGTCCACGACATCGACCATCACGACGTCGGCGATGTCCTTCGAGGCGATGATGTGGGCCGCCGTCGCCCCGACGTTGCCCGCCCCTATGATCGTTACCTTTGGCATTGGATTCCTTCCTTCGCGGCGGCCTCGTCCCGGCGCCGCCGACTCGCCTTCCCGCCCCGCAAGCCGTGCCGCACGGGCGCCGCGCCCGATTGTAGCCCTCCTGGATCCCGGCTCCGGCCGCTCAGCGCGCCGTCGTCGTACGAGCGGCCTTCTTCGTGCCCCGAGCGCTCGTCTGCCGCGCGCCGCCGCGCGCCGCAGACGCCTTCTTCCCGCCGGGCTTCGCTGCGGCCTTTTTGCCACCGGCCTCCGCCTTTGCCTTGTCGGCTTCCGCCTTGCCCGGGCAGTCGAAGTTCGGGCAGAGCCTCCACGGCCCTCGGTTCGTCGTCACGACCACGATCGGCGCGCCGCAGTGCTCGCACGCCTCGCCGGTGGCCGCGAGCGTACCGTACTGGGGCAGCGGGTAGCCTGTGCCGCATTCCTCGTAGCTCTCGCAGCGGATGGAGCGCTTGAGCGTGCGGGGGTTCTTCCGCGCGATGAGTTTGGACTGTCTGCCCGCGGCCTTGCACGTCGGACAGACCCCCACCTCGACGTCGGGCTCTTTGTTCGTCGGACATTCCGGGTCGATGCACGCGGTGCGCGGCTTCGAGCGAAACGCCGTGGCCTTCACCTGCGGCATTCCGCACGTCGAGCACGCTTCGGGCACCGATTCGATCTTGCCCTTCGGCAGTGGGTAGGTCACGTCGCAGTCCGGCCAGCCGGCGCAGCCGATGAACATCGACTTCGTCTTTTGCGACGCGCGGATCTGCAGGTCCTTGCCGCATTTCGGGCACGGGCCGACGTACGCGTCGGCGGCCACCGCATCGGCGAGCGCGTCTTTGACCTCCTCCGAGTGCGGGATGAGGTTCGCGAGCTGTTTGGACAGCAGGTTGCGCGAGTTCGTCACCACGGCGTCTTTGGTGGTCTGGCCGCTCGCGATCGAATCCATCTCGCTTTCGAGCTCGGCCGTCATCTCGGGGTGCGTGATGTGCGGGGCGAACTTGTCGAGCGCGTCGCACACCGCCATGCCGAGCTGCGAGGGCTCGATGGGGTCGTTCTGGACGTACTTCACCTGGTAGAGCCGCTCGATGATCGCATGGCGCGTGGACTTGGTGCCGAGGCCGAGCTTTTCCATCTCCTGGACGAGGCGACCCTGGCTGTAGCGCGCGGGCGGCTCGGTCTGCTTCTTCGCG
>CAZBEP010000238.1:0-3080 GCA_964490925.1 uncultured Eggerthellaceae bacterium
GCGCGGCGGGCGCGGAGGCGGCCGGCCGGGGCGGCTGCGGCTGCACGCTCGAGGCGCGCGACGTGTCGTTTTCGTATCGCGCCGGAACCCCGGTGCTCGCGCGCATCGCGGCCGAGATCGTGCCGGGGTCCTTCCTTGCGATCCTCGGCGTGAACGGCAGCGGGAAGTCGACGCTCATGGCGTGCCTCGACGACATGCTCTCGCCCGACGAGGGCGCGGTGCTCGTCGACGGCATCGACCTGTCGACGCTCTCGCGCGAGGAGCGGGCGCGGCGCATCGCCTTCGTCGCGCAACACAGCCATGCGGGGCGGCTCGCCGTCTACGACGCGCTGCTGCTCGGGCGCAGGCCGTACGCGCGCAGCGCCCCCGGCTCGGCCGACTTCGGCGTCGTGGACGAGGTGATCGCGCGCATGCGCCTCGACGACCTCGCGCTGCGCTACGTCGACGAGCTGTCGGGCGGGGAGTACCAGAAAGTCGTGATCGCGCGGGCGTTCGTGCAGCAGACGGGCGTGCTGCTGCTCGACGAGCCGACGAACAACCTCGACATGGCGAACCAGGCCGAGGTCATGGGGCTTGTGCGGCGCGCCGTCGACGAGGAGGGCATCGCCGCTGCGGCCGTCATGCACGACGTCAACCTCGCGCTGCGCTACTGCGACCGCTTTCTCATGGTCAAGGGCGGGTCGGTCGCGGCGGCGGGCGGGCCGGAGGTCGTGACGGAGGAGTCCATCGCCGCGGTGTACGGCGTGCGCGCCGACATCGTGGAGCACAAGGGCATGCGCGTCGTCGTGCCGCTTCCGGCCGACGACGGCTTTGAGACGGGGGAAGGGGCGCGGGCATGAGCGCGGTTGCGGACTACTTCGACGCGCGGGCGGGGCGCTGGGACGCCGAAAGCGAGCCGTTCGGCGCGAAGCATCTGGCCACGGCGTCGATCGCGGGCGTGGGGGCGGGCGCGCGCGTACTCGACGCCGGATGCGGCACGGGCGTCATGGTGCGGGCGTACCTGGAGCTGGGGGCTGCGGAGGTCGTCGGGGTCGACGTGTCGGCGGAGATGGTTGCCTGCGCCGCCCGGAAGTTCGCCGGCGAGCCGCGCGTGCGCTTCGTGTGCGCCGACGCGGCGGCGCTGCCCGCCGATGCGGCAGGCCCGTTCGACGTCGTCGTGATCTACAACGCGTACCCGCACATGAAGGACAAGGCGGCGGTCGTGCGCGCGGCGGCGGAGGCGCTTCGTCCCGGCGGGCGCTTCCTTGTCGCGCACGGAGCGGGGCGCGACGCGATCAACGCGCACCATGCGGGGGGACTCGTTCCGGCGGAGGTGGCCGACGGGTTGCGGCCGGCTGCGGAGGAGGCGCGGGCGTGGCGCGCCCTCTTCGACATCGATACGCTCATGGACGCCCCGTTCCGCTACTT
Source organism: uncultured Eggerthellaceae bacterium (assembly GCA_964490925.1). Taxonomy (GTDB): domain Bacteria; phylum Actinomycetota; class Coriobacteriia; order Coriobacteriales; family Eggerthellaceae; genus CAZBEP01. The sequence continues at coordinate 1,408 of CAZBEP010000238.1, forward strand.
CTTCGGCGGAGCGAAGCGCGTCGGGTGGCCGGACGCGGCACGGCGCGCGAAGCGAGTCGGGTAGCCGACTCCGGCGCGGCGCGTTCCGGGCGCGCGCTGTGCGGCTCGCGCTGCGTTGTCTGCGGGGCCTGCGTGCGCTGCGTTTTTCGTTGCTTGCGGCGTAGACCTACGCCGTCGTGCCGCCTCAACTGCTGCCGGCGCCGGCGGTGCAGGCGTAGCAGTGGGTGCCGAACACGATGTCGCGGGCAAGCGGCGTTTCGGGGTCGAGCAGGTCGGATATCGTCGGCCTGCCGCGACACGGCAGACCCGCCGCCTGGTTGAAGTCGCAGTCGTAAAGCCGCCCGTCCCATGCGACGGACACCTGGTTGCGGCACATCATGGCTTCGACGGTTTCGGGGTTGAACGCGTCGACGAGCTTGCCTACGTACTTCCCGAGCGCGCCCTTGCGCTCGAGCGCGTTGCCGAACCGCCCGATGGGATTGTTCGTGAAGGCGAACAGGTCGTCGAATACGATGCCGAAGTCGTGCTCGAGCTTGCGGGCGTACTCCTTGCGCAGGGCCTCCTGGTCGGGCGGCATGAACGCGCCCGTCGGGTTGTAGACCAGATCGAGCTTGAGGCCGCCGCCGTGGCCGTACCCGAGTTCGCACAGCCGCTGCAGCATCGAGATGACCTTGTCGAACGTGCCGCCGCCGCGCTGCTTCTCCATGGTTTTGCGCGTGTAGTGGGGAAGCGACGCGACGACGTTGGCGCCGAGCTCCGCGTACACCTCGGGCAGGTGCGCGTAGACGGGCTCGTGGAGGATGACGAGGTTCGACCGCACGATCATCGGCGCGCCGACGCGGGCGGCCTCGCGGATGAACCACTCGAAGTCGGGGTTCATCTCCGGAGCGCCGCCCGTGATGTCGAGCGTCTTGAACCCGCGCGCCGCGAATACGTCGAGGCAGTGCTGCATCGTCTCGCGCGACATCGCCTCGGTGCGCTTCGGGCTGCACGCGTAGTGGCAGTGCGCGCAGGCGAGGTTGCAGCGCAGACCGATGTTGACCTGCAGCACGTCGAGCGTGTCGTTCGTGCGACGAAACGCCGGATCCACGCGTTCAACGAACGGCGGAAACGATGCCATCGTCGCGCGTGCGGCGGCATCGAGCGCGCCGGGCGCTGCGGTCGGTGCGGTCGGTTCGCGCATCGGGGGAGCTAGATCTCCAGTTTCTTGACGACGTTTTTCATCTGCACGCCGTGCACGAGCGTCGCGCCGCCGCGGATGGCGTTCGCGACATGGAATGCCTCGGTCATCTCTTCTTCGGTGACGCCCTTTTCAAGGCACGACTGCGTGTAGGATTCGATGCAGTACGGGCACTGCACGGCGCCTGCGACGGCAAGCGCGATGAGGGCCTTTTCCCGTGCGGTGAGGGCGCCCTCCTCGAACACCTTCCCGTAGTAGGCCATGTAGAGATCCCACAGCTCGGGTGCCTCTTCGCCCATCGTCGAGAACTTCGCGAGGTCGTCAGGGTTGTAGTACGTGTCCATGCGCGTCTCCTTCGGTCGGGGCACCGGCCGTGCGGGGAGGGCGCGCGCGGTCCTTTGCGCCCGGCCGCCCGTGTCCGCAATAAGCCGGCAACCAATAATAGAGGACATCATACATACTAGCCCGCAACATCGCACCCGTCCAGACGCGA
>CAZBEP010000239.1:0-1735 GCA_964490925.1 uncultured Eggerthellaceae bacterium
GAACGTGCGCACGGTGCGCGACGTCCCGCTGCGCCTGCGCGACGCGGCCCGCGCCGCCATCGCGCAAGCGGACGCGCCCCTCGAGCTGCGCGGCGAGGTCTACATGCCCAAATCGAGCTTCGAGGCGCTCAACCGCGCCGCAGAGGACAACGACAAAAGCCCGTTCGCGAACCCGCGCAACGCCGCAGCCGGAAGCCTGCGCCAGAAGGATCCTGCGATCACCGCGATGCGCGACCTGTCGACGTTTTTCTATGCGATCGCCGACGAGCGCGCCCTGAGCGTGCCCGGCCAGTGGGAGCTGCTTTCGTGGCTGTCGGAGGCGGGCTTCCACGTGAACCCCGACGTGCGCCTCTGCGAGACGCGCAAGGAGGTGCGGGCGTTCTGCGAGCACGCGCTTGAACTGCGTGAGCGCCTGCCCTACGAGATCGACGGCGTGGTGGTGAAGGTGAACTCGTTCGCGCAGCAGGAGGCGATGGGCTTCACGGCTCGCGCCCCGCGCTGGGCGATCGCGTTCAAGTTCCCGCCCGAGGAAAAGACGACGATTCTGCGCGACATCACCGTGCAGGTGGGTCGCACCGGGGCGCTCACGCCCGTGGCCGAGCTCGAGCCGGTGTCGGTGGCCGGTTCGACGGTGGCGCGCGCGACGCTGCACAACGAGGACGAGGTGCAGCGCAAAGACGTCCGCATCGGCGACACGGTGATCGTGCGCAAGGCGGGCGACGTGATCCCCGAGGTCTTGGGGCCGGTGGCGTCGCTGCGTCCGGAGGGCGCCGCGGTATGGAGCATGCCGAAAACGTGCCCGAGCTGCGGCTCCCCCGTCATCCGCGAGGAGGGCGAGGTCGCGCACCGCTGCATCTCGATCGACTGCCCGGCCCAAGCGCTCGAGCGGCTCGTGCACTGGGCGAGCCGCAGTGCGCTCGACATCGAGGGCATGGGCGAGGAGATCGTGCGCCGACTCGTGGAGACGGGGCGCCTGACCGACGTCGCCGACTATTACACGCTCGACGAGGCGGAGCTTGCGCTGCTCGACATGGGTCGCACGAAGCAGGACGGCACGCCGGTGCGCCTCGGGCAGACGGTGGCGAAAAAGCTTGCCGCTGCGATCGAGGCGAGCAAGGCGCGCCCGTTTTCGCGCGTGCTGTTCGGCATCGGCATCCGACACGTCGGCAAGACGGTCGCCGAGCAGCTCGTCGGCGCGTTCCCGTCGATGGAGGTGCTGCGCGCCGCCTCGGTCGAGGAGCTTGCCGCCGCCGACGGCGTGGGGCCAAAGATCGCCCGGAGCGTGTGGGCGTTTCTGCGCACGTCCGACAACGTCGCCGTCATCGAGCGGCTCGCCGCGCGCGGCGTCGCGATGGAGGAGGCCGCGTCGGCGGGCGGCGCGGGCGAGGGCGTGCCGCAGACGCTTGCCGGGCTTGTATTCGTGCTCACCGGCAGCCTCGTCGAAAGCGGCATGACGCGCGACGAGGCGGGCGCGCGCCTCAAGGCGATGGGCGCGAAGGTGTCGGGCAGCGTGTCGAAAAAGACGAGCTTCGTCATCGCGGGGGAGGCCGCCGGCTCGAAGTACGACAAGGCCCTCTCGCTCGGCGTTCCCGTGCTCGACGAGGCGGCGTTTCTGCGCATTCTCGAAACCGGCGAGGCGCCCGGGCCCGCTGCTGAAGCGTAGGGCGGCGTCCTCGTGCGGCTCGCAGCGCGTTCGGGCGCGGGATCGGATGGCGGCCGGCGCGCGGAATAGGCG
>CAZBEP010000239.1:1835-3074 GCA_964490925.1 uncultured Eggerthellaceae bacterium
CCGCATGGCGGCCGCGCACGCAACCCGCATGGCGGCCGCGCGCAGCGGATCGACCAGGCAGACGACCCCCGGATCGAGGGGAAGGCCGCCACTGCGGTCAAGGCGGCGCGGGAGGGCGACTGAGCGTATGGCGGCGCGGACGCGAGGCGCGCATGCGCGCACGGACGGCGCTCAGCGGCCATTCCCGAGACGCCGGACGGGAGAGAGGCGAGGCGCGCACGCGCGCGACGGCGGGCGGGAAGGAGTCGGCCGCCGCCTGATGTGCGAGTTGGCAGGCGGGGGATGCGAGCCTCGCTCCTTCCGGGGACGCGTTGCTGCCGCCGTCCTGGCGGCCGTCTTTGTGATGATCGTCGAGCTTGCGGCAGCACACGTCGATGCCCGGTACGGCGTGGTCGATGCGGCGGGCCAGCTCGAGGTGCTCGCGGTGTCCGACGACGCTGCAGACGCTCCGGAGGGCGACGAGGCCGAAACGGACGCCTCGGAGGCCGCAGAAGGCGACGAGGCCGCTTCCGAGGACTCCGAGGGCTCCGAGGGCTCCGAAGAGGCCGATGCCTCCGCAAAGGCCGTCGGCGTTTCGTACCCGCTTACGGACGAAGGCGCGGCCGCCGTCCTGGCGGCCATCGACGCGCTCGCAGTGCCCGACGGCGATTCGGGGGCGTTCGCGGCCATCGGAGCCGACGGTGCGGCGGCGGTCGCCTCTGCGGACGAGTACCGCGACGTCGCCGACGCGCTCGCGGCGTTTGCCGAGCGCGGGTACGAGGCCGGGTTCGTGCTCTACGACTTTTCGACGGGTCGCGCGCTCGCATACGGGCTCGACCGGTCGTACTACTGCGCGAGTACGGTCAAAGGGCCGTTTTCCGCCTACGTGGCGCAGTCCGTCGTGGACGGCGGAGGGGCCTCCCTCGACGACCTGCTGGAAGAGGTCGAGATCGTCGGCGGGTCCGGCATCATGGATGCCGACGGCGTGTCGACGTACACGCTCGCCGCAGTCGTCGAGAACGCGATCCTCTATTCCGACAACACGGCATATCGGCTCTTGTGGCGTACGTACGGCGGCGACGGGTTCGCCTCGTGGGCGCAGGCGTGCGGAGTCGACGCGTCGGCGTGGGGAGGCGCCGAGTACCCGTCGTTTTCCGCTCGCGACCTCGCGAAGCTGTGGGTGGGTATCGGCCGGTACCTCGGCAGCGGCGCTGCGTCGTCCGCATGGCTCGGCGCTGCGTTCGCGCAGTCGGGCACCTC
>CAZBEP010000240.1:0-3055 GCA_964490925.1 uncultured Eggerthellaceae bacterium
GCCGTGGCTCCACCAGTCCTCGGTGGGCATGTCGGTGAAGGAGACCTCCTCGAGCTCCTCGACAGCCGTCACCGTGACGGCGTACGTCGTCGAGTCGTACGTGACGCTTTGCGGGGCGTTCTCGGAGGACGCGCCTCCGGTGTAGGCGATCAGATCGGCCGTCGTCGCTCCCGTAACGCGATAGATATAGCCGTCCACCTCGAACGTGTCGCCCGTCTCGAGGCTCACGGAACCGGTCGTGTTGAGCTCGGAATACGCGACGGACCACGCCGACACGAAATAATCCGCCGCATCCTCAAGGTAGTCGAACGACCCGATCAGGCGTATCTGGGAAACGGCATCCCAGCCTTCGGTGCTGATCAGCGATTCGAAGAATGCCTCGATGGCCTTCGCGTCGGCGTTCGTGCGGCACACGAGCATCACGCCGCCATAAGCCTCGGCAAGCACGGCGGCGCTCGAGACGTTGGCGGGCTCGGTCGCGTCGGCGATGACGACCGTGGAGAAGCTGCTGCCCCCCGCCTCGACGAGCTGCTGGGCAAGCTCCAGCGAAGCGGCGCCCGCCGTGTCGCCCTCGAGGATGCGCGTCGGCGTCTTGCCGGTGCTCGAGGCGATCGCCGTCGCCACGGATTCCGAGACGCACGAGGCGTCCCCTATCAGCACGATGCGGGCGATGTCGCTTGCGGCAAGCGCGGTCAGGTCCTCTGCGGCGATCGTCCCGTCGTCTTGCAGGAAGTACACGCGGGCCGCGTTCTGGTAGACGTACTGCGCCGCGGCCTCCGTGATAAGCTCGTCGGACGAAGAGGCCACCACGGCGACCTCGCCCCAGGAGGCCCCCCAGTTTGCAGGCCGAAACGTACCGTTTGCCTGCGACGCGAGCTCTTGGGCGGTCGTCGCGTCGGAGCCGTAGCGCGTGCCGCTGCTGCCGGTGCGCTGTCTTACGAAGTCTGCGAGGTACGCCTCGTCGCTCATGTCCACCGACTGGGGCACGTCGCTTTCGGATCCGACGATGATGTACGAATCGGCCCGCGTTTGGATGGCCGCCTGCATCATGTTGTTGGAGTAGTCGCTTCCGCAGTCGGTCAGCAGAAGCCCGCCTCCGGCTCCGGCAAACGCCGCCCCGAGCAGCTGGTTGCGCCAGTCGCTTGCCGGGACGACCACGTTGTAGGCCGGGACGTCATCCATGGCGAGAGCCGCGTCGTAGGCGGCCGTCCCCAGGTAGGCCGACATGCTGTCGCCGTCGTAGGAGGTCACCTCGGGGGTCGGCGCGACGATGTAGAACGACACCGTATTCGTCGACGAGTCCGCGTAGTCTCCGGTGCCCACGGCGCTCACGCGGTACAGGCCCGCGCCGTCGATGTCGTCGAAGTCGATCTCCTCCCACGTCGTTTCGGAAGTGGTGCGGCCGTTCGAAGTCGTGTAGGTGATGGTCGCCTTTTCGAACACGAGCTCGTACGCGCTCGGGTCGAGCTCGCTGCCGTCGGGCGCATAGGCGGCGATCTCCGAGAGCTCGGGGATGCTCCCGTCGGCCTTCATGGATATGGACGGGTAGCTCGAGCTGCTGGTCGTGCCGCCGGAGCTCGTGCTGGACCCCCCGCTGTTGAATTCAGAGATAGAAGGAGAGCTCACCCATCCGTAGCTGACGTCCTCGGGGTCGACGGCGACCACCCGGTAGGACCCCGACATGTAGGTGTACTCGTTGAAGGAGCTTCCGCTCATGACGACGCCCCACACCTTGCCCTCGGGACACTCGGGCAAGGCGAAGTCGTCGCTGCCCTCGTACAGATACGACGAGTAGTCGACCGCCCCGTTCAGGTACTGGAAGATCCGAACGAGGTAGGAGGAGGACATGGTGGCATAGGCGGTGCTGCCGGTCGCCCTCGTGCCATCGACGGCCTTGAGCGTCACAGAGGCGGCCTTGTTCTCATAGTTCTCCGCGTCGTCCTCCGAATAATAGAAATCGAAGGTGTAGTAAAACGAGATTTGGGAGGGGAAGCTCGACGTCGAGCCCGTCGATATGCTGACCGCCGCGCCTTTGCACACGATCTCCAGCCCCGAGGGGCACCCCGTCAGGCAGCTCGAGTTTGCGAAGTACTTCGTCGAGTCGGAGCGCACCGGCCCTCCGAACACGATCCGCTTAAGCGACGAGCAGTTCTCGAAGCAGCCGTCCCCAATGCTCGCCCCGAAGCTCACCGCCCCGCCGTTCAGGCCGTCCTCCTGCATCTCGGCAAGCGTGGGCGTGTCCGTAAGCAGCGGGATCTCTATCTCTTCGAGCGCCGTGCAGCCGTAGAACGCCTGCTGGCTCAAATAGCGCAGCGACGACCCCTCGAAATCGACCGACGTCAGCGACGTGCAGCCGCGGAAGCACCGGTAGGCGATGCGCGTGACGGCGGCGGGGATGTTCACCGACGTCACGCTGCTGTTCATAAAGGCTCGCAAGCCGATGCTCTCCACGCTCGACGGGATGGAGACGTCCGACAGCGACGTGCAGCCGCTGAACGCGTCGTCGCCGATCGCGACCACCGCAACGCCGTTGATCTCCTCGGGGATGATGAGAGCGCCGCTCCCCTCCGACGCGACGCCTGTGATGGCGACGCCCCCGTCGGTCGAGGCGTACGAGAGAGACCAGCCGTTGTCGCACGACACCGTGCCTTCGGAAAGCAGGGAGGCCCCTTCCTGCGTCCCCTCCGCCTCGGCGTTTTCCGAAAGCGTCCCCTCGGCCAAGGCCACCGCACCGTATGCGTCGCCCTCTTCGGCGGCGACCGCCGCCGTCGGAGCGAAGGTCGATGCCAGCGCCGCAGCCAAGACGCACGAAAGCGCGCGCCGCCACGACGCGCGCTGCCATGATCTCCCCGCTGCCTTCAGTCCCATAATAGTCCTCCTGTCGCATATCGCCATTCGGCTGCGCCTCCTCAGACATGCAGCTTTCCGGCATCAACGTACCTGTGTACGCTCACGCTGAAAAGCTCTGCGCTGGCAAGGACGCTCGATGAGAGCCCGCATGCGCCCCGTGCGCGCCCGTGCCGCCCGGCTGAACGCCGGGCGGCACGGCTGGCAG
>CAZBEP010000241.1:0-3055 GCA_964490925.1 uncultured Eggerthellaceae bacterium
TTTGGGGCAAGCCCGCCCCGGTGTCGCCCCTCCCCGCACCCCTCCCTCTGCGCCTGGGCGGACTTTGAGATCTCGGCGCGCCTCACTGACGACTTCTTTGGCGTGACGCTCCCCAATGAGTTCGACAAGAACCGTGCGAGCGGACCCGCGTGGAGCGGGTTCCTCGCTGCGCAGGTTGTCTTGGGATCTCGCGTGATGTTCGACACCGAGACCGTCGCGCAACTTCTCCTCCCTGCGAGCAGCGGCACGAAGAGGGCATACGGCAAACATCATGTGTTCCCCAGTAACTTTCTGAGGGGCGCTCCGTACGAGGGTCTCAGTGACCGCAGGGCAAACTTCGCGTGCGTGGACTACCAGCGGAACATTTATATGCCGCTAGATCAGCACGTTGGCAGGGGTGGGGTGATCGCGCACGTAGAGCTCCACCGAGGCCGCCCCGTCGCCCCCATACAGCCGAGCCGCAGCCTCCGGGCACAGGGCTCGCAGCAGCCGGAAGATGTTTGCGTCGACCGTCGTGGGGAGGAACGCGTCGCGTGCTGGGTTGAAGAGCCGCTCGTTGTGTGCCACCCGATTTCTCACCTTGTTGATCGCGTGTATCTTGAGGTGTAGCTCGGCGCGGTCAGTTCCGGTCGGCCATGCGGTGTGCAGATATGGGATCCACAGGTCGCGCTCCCGGCTGCGGTCGGTCATGTGCGCCCAGAAGCCCATCGTGAGGTTCGGGATAACCTGATCGGGGTCGGTCGAGTTGTGTGCGCGCCCTTGCGCCTGTGATATCGCCTTTCGATTTGCTAGGTTCACGTCTAGGAGTCGCTTGGATTTACTGGTTCGCATAATCGGGGAGCACACAGGGGATCTCTTGTCGAGCAGCCAGTGCTCCTCGCCGCCCCAGCTCTCACGAAGCGCCCTGTCGTAGGCGTTGCGCAGCGCAACTTCGAAGTGCGAGATGTCTGCCATGAGCACCTGACACAGCCCTACGTTCCAGAGATACAGATCGAGTGCAGTATCAACGCTGCCTGAGCATGCTGCAAGGTACGGTGCGAATCTTGCCGTGGAGAGCCAGTCCTCAATCCAGAGGCGCTGGGCATCACCGCTGCCCCTCTCGCCGTTGGCAGCCTCGGGGGTCGGGCAACATTTCCCATTCGCGGATCCATGCGGGGTCGCCTGCTTGTGCTCATCGGTCATGCGGAGCCTCCGAATGTGATTCAGGCCCGGTGACTTGCTCTGCAGCGGTCATCCCGGGCCCATCGATGCATATTCTACCCGCTTCTGCAGGTTTCAACAAGGGAGCGGTGCGAGTTGCGCGTAATGGCTTGTCCGGGCTTGCCCGGCGTTTTCCCGAGAAGGTGATATCATTGCTATCGCTTGGAGTGACGAGAGCAATCGACGGGGAGGCGAGCGACGGTGCCCGACTTGCTCATTCGAGGCTGTGACGAAGATACGAAGCGCAAACTTGCCGTCCAGGCTGCACGGTATGGACGCAGCCAGCAGCGGAGGCGCTTGCTATCCTGCGTGCCGCACTGCAGGACGAGGCCGAGCGCACGTGGATCGACCTGATTTTCGAAAACGCGCGGGAGGTCGGCGGCATGGAATTCGAATCGCCCAAGCGGCACGCTCCGCGTGTGAGCGCAACGGAGTTTCCGGAATGAGATACGTCGTTGACACGAACGTCGTATCCGAGCTTGTGAAGCGGGTTCCAAACGAAGTTGCTCTCTCTTGGCTTTCGACCCATGCCCGCGAGGCGTATCTGACGGTTGTCACGATCGAGGAGATGCGTTTCGGCTACCTCATGCTGCCTGAAGGGAAGCGCCGGACGGTTCTTTCGCGCACGATAGATGCCATCATCGAGACCTACGCATCCAGGGTGCTTGTTTTTGACGAGCGAGCCGCCGGAACGTGTGCGCGTTTCCACTGCGAGGCGATAAAGCTCGGGCGCACCCCTTCGATCGAGGATTTGATGATCGCGGCAATCGCGGATTGCAATCATGCCGCAGTCGCAATGAGGAACGTGCGCGATTTCGCGTTTACGGGCATCGACGTGGTCAACCCTTTCGAGGCGGATGAAGTATGAGAAGGCTTTACTATTACGTGCTTGCAAACTGTGTGAACGGGGCGTGATGGTATTCTTGTTCGGTTCAACATTGCATACCGACCGACAGGCGGCGAGAGGCCTTGCCTCTTGCCTCGCACGAAAGGACCAGCATGTCCCTGCCAGCCTCCGACCCTACCAAGCAACCCGACCTGCGCACGACGGCAGATCTTGGCGCCGTGCTTCCCCTGACTGCCGAGGTGCGCGACAACCGCCTGTTCATCGGCGGCGTCGACATGGTGGAGCTTGCGCGGGAGCAGGGCACTGCGCTCTACGTGTTCGACGAGGCCGACCTGCGTCATCGCATGGAAGCCTACCGCGAGTCGTTCCGTACGCGCTACGAGAACTCCGACGTGCTCTATGCGTCGAAGGCGTTCCTCAACAAGGAGGTCGTGCGCATTGCAAACGACGAGGGTCTGTGCCTCGACGTGTCGGGCGGCGGCGAGCTTGCCTGCGCGCAGTCGGCGGGCTTCCCGATGGAGCGCGTGTTCGTGCACGGCAACAACAAGACGCCGCGCGAGCTCGAAGAGGCCGTATTCGCCGGCGTGGGTCGCATCGTCGTTGACAGCCGCATCGAGCTTGCGCGCGTGTCCGAGATTGCGGCTCGCCTCGGGCGCACGCAGGACATCTTCATGCGGATCACGCCCGGCGTGGAGGCCGACACTCACGAGTACATTCGCACGGGATGCGAGGACTCGAAATTCGGCTTCACGATGCTGCAAGACTTCGCCTTCCGCTGCGTGAAGGACGCGCTTGCGGCACCGAACGTGCGGCTTGTGGGCATCCACTGTCACATCGGCTCGCAGATCTTCGCGCTTCATTCCTTCCGCGAGGCGGTGCGGGTCATGGTCGGGCTCATGGCGCGCGTCAAGCGCGAGTACGGCTACGAGATCGAAGAGCTCGACTTAGGCGGCGGCCTCGGCGTGGCCTATGTCGCCGAGGACGAGCCTTCCTCGATCGACGACTTCG
>CAZBEP010000242.1:0-3048 GCA_964490925.1 uncultured Eggerthellaceae bacterium
GCGACGGCGTATGGCCGGGCGTCGACGTCGAGCGGGCGAAGCACGAGGCGGGCGCTGCGGTGGAGCGCATCGTCGGCGAGCTGTGAGGCGCCTGGGGGCGGCGAACCTTTGGTGCCGGCGGCCTCCGGGGCCGCCTCGCAGCCTGCGATCCGATGCCGGACGAAGCTAAGCTCATCGTTTCCTTTGGAAGAGCACTGCGCCTGCGGAAAACGTTGCGCCCGCAGAAGAACACTGCGCCCGCGCGGTTCTCTTCCCAGCCTTCCCAGCCGTCTGCTTTCGCCTTGCCCGACCGTTCGCCTTCGCCGAATTTGCAAAACGATGCGACTTGGATAGAATGGCGCGACCGCAACCGCGCGGACAGAGGCGCGGCGATAGGCGAAGATGCGTATGCGGCGGCAGCGCCGCAGGTGGGCGACTGACTCAGGAGAATACATGGCGGCAACGGAGAAGCTGGCAACCGAGGGGCCGGCGCAGCAGGGCGAGGCCAAGCCTTCTCGTGCGTCGTGGTCGGGCAAATGGGCGTTCATCCTGGCGGGCGCGGCCTCGGCCGTGGGTCTCGGGAATTTGTGGCGCTTCCCGTACCTCGCGGCGAAGTACGGCGGCGGCACGTTCCTGCTCACCTACATTCTGCTTGCGTTCACGTTCGGCGCCTCGATGCTTCTGCTCGAGACGGCCATTGGGCGCAGGACGGGGCTTTCGGCCATTGGCGCCTTCAAGGCGTTCGGCAGGAAGTATGCGTTCATCGGCGTGCTCACTTCGGCCATCCCCTTCATCATCGTGCCGTACTACTGCATCATCGGCGGATGGGTTACCAAGTACATGGTCTCCTATCTGACGGTCGGGCCTGCTGCCCTTGCCGACGGCGGCGGGTTCTTCTCCGGCTTCATCTCGAGCGAGGTCGAGAGCTTCGTCTGGATGCTCGTGTTCATGGCGGTGGCGGTAGGCGTGGTGGCGCTCGGCGTGAAGGGCGGCATCGAGAAGGTGAATCTCGTGATGATGCCGACGCTCATCGTGATGGCGGCCGGCATCGCCGTGTACACGCTCGCCGAGCCCGGAGCGCTCGAGGGCGCGGCGTATTACCTGCTCCCCGATTTCAGCAAGTTCTCGCCCGAGCTGGTCATCGGCGCGCTCGGGCAGATGTTCTACAGCCTTTCCTTGGCGATGGGCATCATGATCACGTACGGCTCCTACCTCGACAAGAGGACGAGCATCCCGCAGGGCGTGACGCGCATCGCCGGTTTCGACCTGGGCGTCTCGTTTTTGGCGGGCCTCATGATCGTGCCGGCGGCGTTTGTGGTGATGGGCTCGGGGGACGCGGTGGCGGCTCAGGCGGGCCCCTCTCTCATGTTCATCACGCTTCCCACGGTGTTCTCCGGCATGGGCGAGGCGGCCGCAGCGGTGGGCTTCCTGTTCTTCCTGCTCGTGTTCTTCGCCGCAGTGACGAGCGCCATCTCGCTCACCGAGACGTGCGTGTCGATCATGGCGGACGCGACGGGCTGGTCGCGCAAGCGCTCGTTCGTCGTGTCGGTCGCTTTCATCGCCGCCATGGGTCTGTTCATCAACGCGGGCTACAATGCGCTCGCGTTCATAGAGCCGCTCGGCGCCGGCACGACGCTGCTCGATTTCTTCGACTTCATCACCAACTCGGTCATGATGCCCATCGCCGCGCTGCTCACCTGCGTGTTCGTCGGGTGGCTCATCAAACCGAAGGCCGTCGTCGATGAGGTGAAGATCTCGAGTCCCTTCAAGCTCGAGCGCTCGTGGGTGGTCATGATCAAGTACATTGCGCCGGTGCTGGTGACGGTCATCCTCGTAGCGTACGTGGCTCAGCAGTTCGGCCTGTTCGTGATGTAGCGGCGCCGCCGGCATGCACGGCGCGGAAAGGGGCGGGGAGCATGGTTGACGAGAAGGAGCTGCGGGCGCGCGTCGCGGACGCGGTGGACGCGGTGCGGCGCGAGAACCCGATGGCGGGTTCGGTCACGAACGGCGTGACGATGGAGTTCGTGGCGAACGCCCAGATCGCCGTCGGCGGGTCGGCCGCGATGGTGTATCTGCCCGACGAGGCGGAGGCGCTCGTGGCGGCGGGGCGGGCGCTCTACATCAACATGGGCACGCTCATGCCCGTCTCCGGCGAGACGATCACGCGTGCCGCGCAGGCGCTCGCGGCGGCGGGCAAGCCGTGGACGCTCGACCCCGTCGGCATCGGCATCGGAGAGCTGCGCACGCAGACGCTGCTCGCCGTCAAGGACTGCAAGCCGAGCGTCGTGCGCGGCAACGCCTCCGAGGTCATCGCGCTTGCGGGGCTGTGGGGGCTTTCCGGCGGCGGCGAGCTTGCCCGCGCCCGCGGCGTCGATTCGATCGACGAGGTCGCCTCTGCCTGCGCGGCCGCAGTGGCGATCGCGCGGTTCACGGGCGGCGCGGTGGCGGTGTCGGGCGAGACCGACCTCGTGACCGACGGCGAGACGGTCGCGTACTCGACGGGCGGGTCGCACTTCATGAGCGAGATCACCGGGTCGGGCTGTTCGCTCGGCGGCGTCTGCGCGGTCTACGAGACGGTTGCCGACCCGTTTACGGCGGCGCTTTCCGGCGTTGCGATCTTCAACGTTGCGGGCATGCGTGCCGAGCGGGCGGCGCGCGGCCCTGCGAGCTTCAAAGTCGCGTTCCTCGACGCGCTCGCGACGGTGCCGGCGGAAGCCGTCGCGGGAAACGGCCTTTCCCTTAAGGAGGCGTAAGACGTCATGAACGTGTTGGTTGCCGTGGCGATCGCGCCGTTCGGCGTCGGCGACGAGCTTGCCGATGCCGTCGCGAAGGCGGTCGAGATCATCCGCGCGTCGGGACTCAAAAACCGCACGACGGCGATGTTCACCGAGATCGAAGGCGAATGGGACGAGGTATTCCGCGTCGTGAGGGACGCGACCTTCGCCCTGGCGGAACAGGGCATCCGCACCGAGGTCGTGCTCAAGGCCGACGTGCGCCCCGGTTTCGAGAACATGATCGAGGAGAAGGTCGCCAAGATCGACCGCATCCTCGGAGCCTGACGGCGGGGGC
>CAZBEP010000243.1:0-1056 GCA_964490925.1 uncultured Eggerthellaceae bacterium
GGGTTCCGCGCAGGCGGCGAAGCACCGTCCGTGCCTCTTCCAAGCCGTAGGTGCGCTCCCGTTTGCCGAGCGCCTTCGCGGTCGGCATCTCGTAGGGGAGCCGCAGGCGGTTGCTGTCCGCCGCCTTGCACTGCACGGCGAAGTCGAGCAGCTTCCGCAGCACGATCACGGCGACGCGGGCGCTCGAGGCGGTGAGCGTGAGCGGCCACTGCTGCACGTCGAGCGGCCTGATCGCGTCGGGCGGAGCCTTGCCCCACTTCGGCTCGATCACGAGCTTCCACGACCGCGTGTACGATTCGCGCGTCCTCTCCGAGAGGCTCCCCGACGCGCGCCTGCGCTCGAGCCAGGGCAGGCGCCACGCGCGGTAGGCGTAGCCCACGGTAGGGCACGGGCGGTTGGCGGCATGCTCGGTCTGGATGCGCGCGAGCTCGGGCACGCCTGAGAGTAGGTGCCGTGGAGGGCCTCGGACACGCGCTTCCTGCCGTCCGGGGTGTTCTCCACCCATTTGAGCAGGTACCGCTTGCCGCGCGGGCGCTCTGTCGCGGCTTCTTCTCTATATGCCGGAAGGCGTTCCTGTTGAGCTTGTCGGCGCGGCCTTTCGCGCTCTTCTTCCCCAAGAGCCTGCGCACCCTTTTCCGATAGAAGCCTCCGTCGATCAGTACGGCTTCCCCGTGTTCACCTCTTCACGAACAGCTTCCGCGCCTTCTGCTCTATCCGCGACCTCCGCTCTTGCTCTTCGTTCTCGTCGATGATATACGCGCCGCCCGCGAGACGGAGGACGCTTCCTTCGCGGGTTTCTGCTGGCAGGGTCGAAAGCGGCACGTCGAGGTAGGTGTCTGCGTCCGCCTCGCACACCGCGATATCGCCCTCTATCCGGTCGACTATCAAGACGGCGGGTTGCATCTCTTGCATGGCTCGTATCCTCTCGATTTGGCGCTTTCGAGCGAGGTGGAGATCTTGCTCTTGCTGAGCGAGCTGCACCCGTCGAGGTGGTACTTCTCGCCCGTGTTGGTGATGTACACCGTCACGCCGCTGTCCTGATCGTCTGCCGCCTCG
>CAZBEP010000243.1:1156-3046 GCA_964490925.1 uncultured Eggerthellaceae bacterium
CTCCTCGACTTGCTGCCTTGGGGCCGTCGCCCCTGTCTGCCACGAGACGGAGCTGCCGTCGCTTGTTGCGATGACGGTGCCGTCGGTATCAGTCCTGTATACCTCGACCGACGAGAGCGCGGCGAGGGTCGATTCTGCCGGGTGCCCGTAGGAGTTCCCCGCGCCGCAGGAGATCACGGCGTAGTCGGGCGACAGGGCGTTTGCAAGCAAGGAGGTCGTCGAAGTGCTGCTCCCATGGTGTCCGACCTTCAACACGTCGATGTCGCCCGCGTTCGCCGCAGAGACCACGTTTGCGCTGGCGTCGCCGGCGAACAGGAAGCTCTCGTCCCCGAAGGTCAGCAAGACGACGGCCGACCAGTCGTTAAGATCGGAATACGACGCTCCGTCCGCAGGCGAAAGAACCTCGATGTCCATCTCGTTGCCTGACGCGATCTGGCTGCCGGCCGTGGCGACGTTGATCGAAAGCCCCTCGGCATCCACGGCGTCAAGGAAGCTCTCAAATACTTGCGTGTCGTGGGTTGTTTCGGGCGCCCACACCTCGCCGACATCGAAGGCCGCAAAGACGGCGGGCATGCCGCCTATGTGGTCGGCGTGAGGATGGGTCGCCACGACGTAGTCTATCGACGAATAGCCTAGCGAGCGCACGTAGGAGACGACGGTCTGCCCCTCGCTCGCGGTACCGGCGTCGATGAGCATCGTCTCTCCGGTGGGCAGCTCGAGAAATTCGCTGTCTCCTTGACCTACGTCTATGTAATGGACGGTGAGCGTCCCTTCCGGAGCCTCTTGCTCTGCGGTTTCGACGGCCTCCTCCTGAGCGGTTTCGACGGCCTCGACCGCGACCTGCGGCTCCTGCTCGGTCTCTTGCGCTCCTTCTTGGCTCTCCCCGGGGACGGCGATCGCACACACGACGAAGAGGGCTGCGACCACCGAGGCCGCCCTGCCGGCAAGGGGCCACTTCTTCCACTTCTCGAAGAGCTCTCTGCCCTTCTTTCGCACTCCCATCTCCTCTCCTTCCTAAAATCTGTGATCGAATGGGAAAACGCACCACGCAACCTCGCCTATGGCCGCGACGGTTTCATCTTTCGATAAGCGAGACAGACCCGTCATCTGCTCGGGCTACGATGCTGATATCGCCCTTCTTCCCAAGCCTCTCCTTGTAGTTGCCGACCTTCCCCTCCGTCTGTACAACCTCCCTGGACATCATCAAGTCGAGCCAGTTCTCAGGGATCGCGCATTCTTCAAGTATGTCGCTGAACGAATTGAAGAGATCGAGCACGTCCCTCAGCATCGAAAGCCCGTAGGAAAGACTCGCATCCTCGCACGGCGGCTTTCCGTCGCACAAAAGCCTGAGCAGTATGAGCGCGATATAAAACGGGCTCCCGTTGTCGCAGGCGACCCCCGGTATCTTCTTCGGCCGCGAGACGAGGTTTCTCCCAACGAAGCGCCCGAAGTGCGCGCACTGGTTCCTCGCCGCAGATATGGCTCGCGACCAGCTTTGAAGCTCGTCGGTCGACACTCCGAACGACGATGCGACCGAAGCCTTGCCTTCATGCTGCGAGTGTTCCTGCACAGCATCGACAGAGTTCCGAACGACATGATCTCGACGGCCTGCCATACGGGGGCGTCCCCGTACAGGTCAAAGGGCGCTATGAGGCTTGCGTTTCTGTTGCGAATCTGCCGTGCGAACTCCTCGGAGTAGCGTCGCAGGAAGTCTTTGAAGTGGTTCTCGTTCTTGAAGTTCCTCGGATCCCTGTGGGCGAACGCCCCGCGCTCCGACGCCAGGGCGAGGGCGTACTGCGCGCGGAATTGGAGGTCGAACAGCCCTATGTTCTCCAGGAGCAGCGATTGCAGCTTTCGGTCGAACAGCACGGCTCGGCGCACGCGTCTGAG
>CAZBEP010000244.1:0-3016 GCA_964490925.1 uncultured Eggerthellaceae bacterium
CACTGAAAGCGGCAGGAACGTTGCCATCATCGGTAGTGGCGAGCTTTCCCATAAGCTCCATGCATCTGATGATGTATTGAAGTATCAAGCAAGGGGCAAGAACTCTCCGCAAGCAACGGGCGAGAGCTACTATGGCTATGCGGTCGAGGGGGAGCAGTTCGACCGCATGGTCATAACGGCGCTTCGCGATAATGATGTGAAGTCTTTTCTCGCCGTGCCTCCCGATCTGCGCGAGGCGGCGTGGGAAAGTGCGATCGATGCCTTTTCGGTGGTCTTGGGAAGCTTGGGTGGCAAAGAACCGCTGATAACCATCAACTCGTATGAACATCCTTTCGGTATCGGATATGTGACGGCAACGATCCATGAAGGTGACGTGTCGGAGCATAATTACTACGAAGAATTCTTGCATGAGCGTCATGAGAGGGCGATCAGGTCTGCAAAGAGGGAATCGGCTCAAGCAAAGCTAGCCCGAAAAGCGATCAAGCATTACTTGGAAACAGAAGAGGTGATGCCCGTTCCCGATGACCTGCCTTTGGAGCTACTTCAGGAACGATCCGGGGTGTATGTGACCTTGCGTCTGGGTGGATGCTGGCGTGGATGCAAAGGAAATCCACTGCCAACCAAGGACAGCGTTGCCGAGGAGATCATATCTGCGGCCATCAAAGCTGCGTTTCAAGATGGCAGGTTCAACGCCATAACGGCAGAGGAATTGGAGAACTCGACCATCATGGTGAGCTATATCGGAAAGCTTGAGAAGATCAAGATCAAAAAAGACAAGCATCTTCTCGATCCCCAAGAATATGGTCTCGCTATGCGTTCGCCTACAGGTAGATGGGGCTTGGTGTTGCCTCGCGTTGCAAAAGTGCATAACGTGGAGGAGCAGATCAGCGCCGTAAGATCCGTGGCCGGCTTCAGCTTCTTCATGGGGGATGCCCGCATCGAATCGTTCAGATTCTCTACGAGGGATTTCTCTTAGGGAGTGTCCAGCTGGTTCAACAGTCAAGGAAGCGGATGATGGGGGTGCTGCGTCGAGCCGCGGAAGCGCGTTTCGCCGTTATCGGTGTTCTGCCGTTATCGGGCGGCGAACTGCGCGTGCGATCTGGGGATATGCTCCTAAAGGATCCCCCTGTAGCGCGTCGCCCTTGCTGCCCCCGCCTTCTCTATGCAGCCTTCGGCTTGGAGTCTCTGCAGGATGCGCTCGACGGTTCACTGGCTCATGGTGGGGTTGGCGTCCATGATCTCGCGCCTGCTCGCGCTCGTCGCGGTTTTTCGGCTCGATCTTTCGATCCACCAGCTCGCGCAGGCGCCTGTCTGTGATCGATATGTTCTCAATCCGATTGGACGCGCCGGTGCTCTGGATCTTCGCCACGTCGCACAGCCTGTTCAGGACGCCGGGCTTCGTTGCGACGTAGAGGGATTGCCTCCCCCGGCGCTCGCGCACGTTCCCCGGGGCCGACATGATCTCGGGGTCATGAGCTGGCGTAGCTTCTTGTCGTAATCGAACTGCGCCATGATCCTCTTGGTGATGATATTGCAACGATGGCCAGGATAGGATCGTTCTACGGAATCGCGGGGGCAACGCGCCGCTGCGCAGCCACGCAGCCATGCAGCCACGTCTCGTGACCATTCCACGGAATCGCGGGGGGTCGGCATGAGCCATCAAGGCGCCAATGAAGCAAGCGGCGCGACGATAACGCCGTCGTCTCTGCGATAGGCCGCCTCCGTCCCCGTCACCACCATCAGGAAGGATGCCTTGCCCTCGTGGTCGGAATCTATTCTCGCCGCAAGCCTGTTCAGGTGCTTGGCCGCCTTCTCCACGGCGCCCGCCCCGAGCTTCGCCTCGACCAAGGCCCAGCGTCCGTCTTCGAGCACTATGGCGGCATCGGCTTCAAGGCCGGTCTTATCGCGGTAATGGTAGACCGACCCTCCGATTGCGTCCACATATGAGCGCAGGTCGCGAACGCACAGGGACTCGAACAGCAGGCCGAAGGTCTCGAAGTCGGTAAGAAGCTTGCTCGGGGTCGCACCGAGAACCGCCGCCGCAAGGGAAGGGTCGCAGAAGTGGCGCGTCGGGCTCGTTCGCACCGCCGTCTTTGAACGCAAGCGCGGCGTCCAGGCTGCGAGGTCGTCGAACACACACGCCCTGTTTAAGGCGTCAACGTAGTCGGATACGGTCTCGCGTGAAGGCGGCTCGCCCTGCATATCGGCCGTGATGGTGGAGAGAGACGCTTCGGAAGACACGTTTCTGGCATACGACCTCAGAATCGAGCGCATCCAGGTTTTGTTGCGCACGATGCCGTCCATTTCCTCGATGTCAGAATCAATCAGCTGTGCGATATAGTTTCGAGCCATTGAAAGCGCGATCTCGTTGTCGGGCTCTGTCACTGCCTCGGGCCAGCCTCCTCGACAGACGGCATGGGCTATCCGCTCGATGTCGAAATCAACGATGGACCCGATATCGCGCTCCCCATCAAACAGCGACGATAGGGATATGTCGCCGCTTGACTCTCTCGACTCGAAAAGCGACATAGTCCTCATAGTCATGCGGGCTATCCTGCCTATGCCGGAGTGCGCAGGCCGTTCGGCTTTGCGTGGCGTTGCGGAGCCGGTGAGTATGAACCTGCCCCGGCCGCTTCCCCGGTCAATCGCAAATCTTACTGCGTCCCAAAGCTGTGGAGCCATCTGCCATTCATCTATCAATCGAGGCTCGGAGCCCTTGAGGAGCAGCGAGGGCTTTGCGGCCGCAAGCTGCAGGTAGCTCGCTCCTTGGTCGGGGTCCTGGAGATAGATACAGCTTGCGGCCGCCTGTTCTGCGGTCGCCGTCTTGCCGCACCATCGAGGGCCTTTGATCTGTACTGCCCCTGCCTCTTTGAGGAGACGCGCAAGGATCTGGTCGGCAATGCGTGGGAGGTATTCGATGTCTCTCTTGCTGCTCATCCCGGATTCCCTTTCTCGATCTTTTTCATACTATACCAGGATGTCTGCAAGTTGGACTGTTTTTGTTCCGCAACTTGGA
>CAZBEP010000245.1:0-3013 GCA_964490925.1 uncultured Eggerthellaceae bacterium
AGGTGCTAGTGCCCACACAACGGGTGTGCGGGTTCAAATCCCGCCTCCGACACCAGACAAGCACAGGGCGGGCTCCTTCGGGAGCTCGCCTTTTCTATGCCCGAAATCGCCACCCGCGCGTCGCAGGGACGCTGCGCGCGGGCATGCCGCCCTGCGGCGCTGCGCGGCTCTGCACCGCAGGCTTTCTGGCAGACACGGAGCCTTCTGTCTGCCGGAAACCCTGCGGTGCGGAATCCTGTCTGTCGGAAGCCCTGCGTTCGCAGGCTGTTTGGCAGACAGCTTTCGGGGCTGGCGCGCGTGCGCGACGGGGAGCGCGGGGACGCGCGCGCGGGGGGCTGCCACAGAAACGGGCAAGAAACAGAAACCCCCTCTTGCGCCGCCGGAGGGAAACCGCTATAGTATCTCTTTGCGTGCGGACGTGGCTCAGCAGGTAGAGCACGACCTTGCCAAGGTCGGGGTCGCGGGTTCGAACCCCGTCGTCCGCTCCAGGTAAACTGAGGCCGGTCACACAAGTGCTTGTTTGGCTGGCCTTTTGTGATACAGGGCGACGTGGCCAAGTGGTAAGGCAGAGGCCTGCAAAGCCTTTATCCCCGGTTCGAATCCGGGCGTCGCCTCCAACGGATTCGCAGAGGCCGCGCCCGTCATCGGCGCGGCCTCGTCGACGGGGGACGGCATCATCGGTCGCCGGCATCCGACCAATGCAGTCCTGCCGCGCTTGTGCTTTGCCGGGTCGGCTCGTTCGCGCACACGAGCGGCGGCTTTGTCACCGTGCGGCCTTCGAAGAGGCGCAAAACGACGCCCAGCCTGGTTTGCGCGCTTCCCCTGCGCCTGCTCGAACGATTCCTCCCGACACGTGTGAAAAGGGCGTCTCTGCGCTCCGATCACGCCGTCGGCGCGTCTTTCCCACGAACTCTCGGTACGAATCGTTTCGTCCCTGCGACTGGTCAAATCGTTCCCTGAGAATGACGTTCGACCCATGATGATCGAATATGATCTCTGAGTTTGCATATGAAACGAGATTCACAGGAGGGTGCATGAAGTCTCGCAAGTCGATCATCTACAGCTTTTTCATCGGCGGAACGTTCGCGCTCATCGCGCAGGCCATCCTGTCGCTGTGGCAGACGCTGCTTACCGGGACGCCCATGGAGTTTTTCTCCGGTGGAGCGACGCTCGTTTCCATGGGCGTCATCGGGTGCGTGCTCGGCGGCCTTGCAGTGTACCAATACGTCGAAGAATGGGGCGATTTCGGATCCCTGCTGCCGTTTTCCGGCTTTGCGATGGCGGTCGGAATGAAGGCGGTCGGGCCGTGGACGCAAAGCAACGAGCGTTTCGGGAAGTGCATATGGAACTGCGTGTGGTTCGTCATCTGGTTCAACATCGTATTCGCTGCGGTCTGCATCGCGTTCGGCTACGCATGTGGCGCGTTCGGCCTGAACAACCCCGTCGTCACCGTAGAGGCGACGACGGGCGGCATGCTGTTCGTGTTCGCGTTTCTGGTCGGCGGCTTGCTCGCCGCCGTATTCCAGATCCTTTACCTGGCCGTTAAGTGCGTCACGCCGAAGGTCGCGCATCTTCACATCCTGATGACGGCATGGATGGCCGGCGCGATCCTTGCCCCTGCGGGCATCTCCGGCGCGCTCATCTCCCTTTCCGGCGAAGGGTTCTCCGTCATGATCCTCGTAGGCGGCTACAACATGTACAGCGTCGGCCTCGGCCTGTTCCTCGGGCATGTCGACAGCGCGCTGCTCCATCTGGGGTCGTTCGCGCTCGCGGTGACGGGCCTCGCCGCCACCGCGCTTTTCACGTTCTTCATCTACAACGGAGTCTACGGTCGCACCCCCTTGCGCGACGTGCACGCGCGCAAAGCGCTCGCGTCCCTTGAGGAACTGGGCTTCGATGTGGATCGCGACGGCAAGCGCGTGCGCGCCACGGGAACTTTGTATTCCGAGTAGCGCGGCCGTC
This sequence comes from uncultured Eggerthellaceae bacterium, assembly GCA_964490925.1. GTDB lineage: Bacteria > Actinomycetota > Coriobacteriia > Coriobacteriales > Eggerthellaceae > CAZBEP01. The sequence continues at coordinate 1,963 of CAZBEP010000245.1, forward strand.
CCGCCGGCAGGCTCCGGTCGGTTCGGCGAAAGCCGCGCGGCTTGGGCGGCCGTGGCTGGCACGGCGCGGGCGCGGCTGGGGCGGGTGGCGCGCCCGCCTCGCCGGAAAGTTTTTCTTTGACAACCGCTTTGGTTGTGATAACATTCCGTTTCGCTGTAACGCGAACGCGACAGCGGCTCGGGCGGTTAGCTCAGAGGGAGAGCACTACCTTGACGCGGTAGGGGCCACAAGTTCGAATCTTGTACCGCCCACCATGAACGCGCAGGTCGGGCGCGCGAAACGTCCGGCCTTTCCCTCGTCGTCGAGACCGGCGAGACACACCTGAGACACACTCTTTTCGGGCGGGCGCTCCGTCACCAGTCCACGAGCGCCGCAGCGGCGCGCTTGTCGTCGAGGTTGGCGTGGGCGTAGATATCCATTGTCGTGGTTATGCTCGCGTGGCCGGCGGGCGCCTGGAGGGCCTTGGGCGCCCTCGGGGGTATTCGGCCCCTTGCGGGTTCCGAACCGGTCGATGGAGGCCCGCACGCGGATGGCGCCGCGCTCCGCGTCCGCGTCCCCCGCGTGCAGCGCGCCCGCCTCGCCTTGCCTCATGACGCGGTAGCGTATCTTCCACTTCCGGCAGTGCTTGTCGGTGCCGCCCTCCAGTCGGTGCACGCTTACGGCCGGGTCTCCTTTCGGGGGTCTTGGAAACCGAGGGCGGAGTGCGGCTCGGCGACCCGGCGGTGTCGCACGCACGTTAAAAACTTTTGCATCGCGCTCTTCCGTGGCGTACAATGGCGTCGTTACCACGGAGCGGGGCGCGAACGGAGAGATACCTAAGCTACCCGCTCCTTCTGCCGAACTTCTTTCGTGCAGACGGGGTGTCTATATACACCCGGTACTCGTCTGTAAACTGCTTATAGAGAGACGACGCGCTTTTATGGGACGGAAGAATCGCCTTTTCGAGCCTTCCGAGCCGCCTCAGATGGTTTGCCGTCCGAAAGTAGTCCCCATCGCCTGAAACCAAAACGGCCTTGTCCATCAGATCGGATTCGTATGCGTCCCGCATCAT
>CAZBEP010000246.1:0-3003 GCA_964490925.1 uncultured Eggerthellaceae bacterium
ATCCTTGCCGCGGTCTTTTCCATCCAATTCATTACGAATTTGAACGCTGTGTGCGCTGAGCGCATAGCGGCTGGCAAAAAGCCGACCTGCGTGCACCACTGCCAGGCCGATGTCATTCGGTATGGCACGCTCGAGGGGCTTTCGAAAGAGCTTGCGCGCAAGCCGAAGCAGGTGCTCTGGGCTATTGATTAGTCTGGCGCAGGCATCCAGGTAAGCCGTGCAGGCGCTCGACGGGCTCTCTGGAGTCGCTCAGAGAGCCCGTCGATTTTCGGGAGTCGATTTCGGGCGAGGCAGACGGCAACGGAGGTGTGCGGCATGTGCTACGCCTGTTCCCTGTGCAACAAATGCGGGCGCGCAGACGAGATGATGGCTCGCTACGGTAAACGTCGCTGCCTGTCGTGCGGCGCGCTTCCGACCGATGACGCGGCGCGTATCTGTGCACAATGCGACGCTCTGCTTCCGCCGCCGTTTCCCGACCCGCCGAAATACCCGCCTTTCATAACCGCTTCGGCGCAGGGCGCAAGCCCTAACGGCGAGGCGTGCGCAGACGGAGTGCGAGAACCGCGTCGAGAGAGGTGAATGCCATGAACTATCAGGAGTTTCTTGACGGAATAGACCGAGGGGCCTACCACGAGGGAGAGTTCCAGTGGGAAGAGGACGGGTTCACCGTCACTCGCACGTACCAGTACTCGCCTCCGGGTTGCCATGATTCGTGCGGCGTGCTGTTCTATACAAAGGACGGCAAGCTCGACCACGTTGAAGGCGATCCTTTGAGCCCATGGACGAACGGCAAGCTCTGCGTTCGCTGCCTTGCGCTTGACGAGGCCGTAAACAACGACGACCGCATAAAGTACCCGATGCGTCGCGCGGGCGGGCGCGGCGAGAACAAATGGGAGCGCATCACCTGGGACGAGGCGCTTGACGAGATCGAAGAGAACGTGCGCGCCATTTGGGAGGAGAGCGGCCCTGAGGCGATAATCTGCATTCACGGCACGGGGCGCAACATCAATTGGCAAATGCCGTATTTCGGCGCCGCCGCGCTTCGCACGCCGAATATCGGGACGATTTTCTTCTCTGGGTTTGCATGCTATATCCCGCGCGTCGTCGGCCTTGCCGCAACGATGGGCGATTACATGCTCGTCGATGCGTCGTGCAATTCCGAACAACGCTACAACGATCCGAATTGGCGACCGCCCGAGGTCGTTGTCGTCTGGGGAAACGAGCCGCTGAAATCGAACGCTGACGGCTATATGGGGCATTGGCTTGTGCCGTGCATCCAGATGGGAACGAAAATCATCTCTATCGACCCCCGTTTGACCTGGTGGGGAGCTCGCGCCGAGTACTGGCTGCCCATTCGGCCCGGAACCGACGCCCAGATGGCGCTCGCGTTCCTCAACGTCATCGTTTCTGAGGACTTGATCGACCATGACTTCGTCGACTGCTGGTGCGCTGGGTTCGACGAGCTGAAAGAACGTGTGCTGCAGGATCAGTATACGCCCGAGGCAACGGAGGAAATCTGTTGGGTGCCGGCGGAGGACATTCGCGGAGCGGCGCGTTTGTACGCGCAGGCCAAGCCCGGGGCGATTCAATGGGGCCTCGCGATGGATCAGCAGCTTAACGCGATGGCCGCATGCCTTGCGGTGTCCGACCTTATGGCCGTCTGCGGCAATATCGACGTTCCCGGCGGCGAGATCATCGTCCGCAATGCGTTCGACATGGATATGGGACCGGCATCGGGCGAGGAATACATCTCGCAAGAGGCAATGGCCAAGAAGCTCACCTATTCGGTGCTCGGCGGAGGCGAAAGGGACTTCATCTCCCATGCCGCCTCGTCGTCGGTTCTCAATGCGATCGAGACCGGAGAGCCGTATAGGCCGCGTATGATGTGGATCCAGTCCTCGAATGCGATGGCGTGCGCCGGTATGGCGGCCGGCCGCGTCTATGAGGCGATCAAAAAAATCGAATACGTTGTATATGCGGATCCGTTTCTCACGCCGACGGCGGTTGCTTGCGCCGATTTGCTGTTGCCCGTCGCCATGAGCCCGGAGCGCAACTCGGCGCGCGTGTGGTGGACTCCGCTGCGCACGATGAGCAAGGTCTGCGATTACTACGAGGCGAAATCCGACGAGGATATTATCATCGCGGTGGGGAGGCGGCTTAACCCCGAAGCGTTCCCGTTCGAAAGCGACATCGACTTCATTAACTGGTTTATCCAGGTAGGAACGGGCGGCAAGCAGGCGTCGGGAGAGGGCGTCGTCCAGAAGAAGGGCACCCACGGGCAGGGCATCTTCTATAACGACGTCGCTGAAAACCATTGCGGCTATCTTTACGACACCTGGGACTGCACGTATAAGAAATACGAGAAGGGTATGCTCCGACGTGACGGAGGGCTCGGCTTCAACACGCCGTCCGGCCGGTATGAGCTTGCATCGACGGTGTATGAGATCTGGGGGCTTGCCCGGACGCCGTTTCACGCGGAGCCTCCCGAAGGCCCGATAACGACGCCCGAGCTTATGGAGGAATACCCGCTCGTGCTGACGACGGGAGGCAGGTCGTGGGAGTTCTTCCATAGCGAGAACCGCCAGCTTCCGACGATGCGCGAGCTGCATCCGCTGCCCAGAGTGACCATCAATCCGGCCGACGCAGAGAGGTACGGCGTTCGTGATGGCGAATGGTGCTGGGTCGAAAACGATCAAGGCCGCTTCCGTCAGGTCGCGTTCGTTTCTCCGACGGTTCGCGAAGGCGTTGTGATGGCAGAACACGGCTGGTGGTTCCCTGAAAAAGAAGGAGCCGAGCCGTCGCTGTTCGCGACGCTCGATTCGAATTCGAACAACTGCACGTATGCCTTTTCGTGCGGACAAGGCGGTGTCGGCTCGCCGATCAAGAGCCTTATCTGCAAGATATATCCGTATCGGGAAGGGGACGTTTTGCCGAGCGAGCAGGTGATCCTCAAAGGCGGATTCAAGAAATACCTGCCCAAGACGGATTTCGACCATCAGGGAC
>CAZBEP010000247.1:0-2996 GCA_964490925.1 uncultured Eggerthellaceae bacterium
AGACCCTGCGCGGCCCGCGCGGCGGCTTCATCCTGTCCAACGACGAAGAGATCGCCAAAAAGATCGACAAGGCGGTCTTTCCCGGCTTGCAGGGAGGCCCGCTCGAGCACGTCGTCGCCGGCAAGGCGGTCTCGTTCGGCGAGGCGCTCTCCCCCGCATTCAAAGACTACATCGACCGCGTGGTCGAAAACGCAGCCGCGCTCGGCCGCGGCATCGCCGACGGCGGCCTGCGCCTTGTGTCGGGCGGCACCGACAACCACCTGTGCCTCGTCGATCTCACGCCGGCCGACGTCACGGGCAAAGACGCCGAGAAGCTGCTCGAGACGGTGGGACTGACCGTCAACAAGAACACCATCCCCAACGAGCCGCGCTCTCCGTTCGTCACGAGCGGCATCCGCGTCGGCTCGGCCGCCGCCACGACGCGTGGGCTTGACGCCGAGGAGCTCTACGAGGTGGGGAAGTGCATCGCCGAGACGGTGTTCCACGTCGGAGACGACGCGGCGCTGTCCGCCATCAGGACCCGCGTCGACGCGATCATCGAGCGCCATCCGCTCTATCCCGAATTGTAGGGGCGCGGCCGCGTAAAAAGGAGCACCCCCATGGCAACCGACCTCAATCCCGATCCGTCGAATAGGCCGAGTTGGGACGAGTACTTCATGACGCTTGCGAGCGAGGTTGCCACGCGCACCACGTGTCTGCGCCGCGGCGTCGGGGCCGTCATCGTCAAAGACCGGCGCATTCTGGCCACCGGCTACAACGGGGTGCCGACGGGGCTTCGCCACTGTTCGGAGACGGGTTGCCTGCGCCAGCAGCTCGGCGTGCCCTCCGGCCAGCGCCACGAGATCTGCCGGGGGCTGCATGCGGAGCAGAACGCCATCATCCAGGCGGCACGCTACGGCGTCGACATCACGGGCGCGTCCATCTACGTCACCACGCAGCCGTGCGTGGTGTGCGCGAAGATGCTCATCAACGCCGGGGTGGTCGAGATCGTCTACGCGAACCCGTATCCCGACGAGCTCGCCATGTCGATGCTCTCGGAAGCGGGCGTCGCGCTGCGCGTGTTCGAGTAGCGCAGGGGCGTGCGGCTTTTCCGCGCGGCGCCGACGGGGGGCGTCTGATCGCCGGGGCGGGGTTCCGCCTGCCCCGGACATGCGCCCGCTTGCCCTTCCATTCGCCCGGAAACACGTGCGCTTTCGACGATTGCCGCCGGTCGCGCGCGGCCTTCCTTTATGATATGGTGCGGTTTTGAAGGGCATGCGCAAGCATGCGTGAAGGGGAAGCAGGGGTATGATTGCTGCGGTCACGCTCGGCGTCGTATTCGGCGCGACGAGCTTCGTACCGTTCGTCGTGGGGTTGAGACAGGCGAAGTTCGCGACCCGGACGAGCAATTTCGGCCACATGGCAATTCTCATGCTCGCGTTGCTCGTGTCGGCCGTCATCCTGTTCGGAGCGGCGATCGCCTGCATCGTCGTCGCGCGCGATTTTGCTCGGCCCTTCGCCCTTGCAGAGGTTCTGACGCTCGTTGTCATGGCCGTCGTGTTTGGCGTGCTCAGGCAGCAGGTGCTGCGTCGGTAGTTGGTTGATACGCGAGGAGGAGGACGCACTTCGTGGAATACGAAAACCCGCTTGAGTGGTTGTCGGCCGACATCTCTCATCTCCAGGAGTCTCTTGGCACGTCGTGGATCGTTCCGGGTTTCTCCAACTTCGTTTTCTGGATGATCATCTGCGCGGCGATCGTCCTCATCGTCGTTCTTGTCGCCGGGCGCCGGCTGCAGCTGATTCCGACCAACAAGTTCACGAACATGGTCGAGTACGGTTACGAAATGGTGCGCAAACAGGTCGGCGAGGAGACCATCGGGCACGGATACAAGCGCCACGTGCCGTTTTTGGCGACGCTGTTCTTCTTCATCTTCGTTTCCAACGTCGTCGGGCTCATTCCCGGCTGCAAATCGCCCACCGGCACGGTCAGCATCACGTGGGCGCTCGCAATCTCCTCGTTCGTCTACTTCAACTACTGGGGCATCAAAGCGCACGGCGGCTGGGGCTATATCAAATCCATCGCCCCCTCCGGCCTGCCGAAGCCGATCGTGCCGGTGATCTGGCTGCTCGAGCTGATCTCGCTCGTCTTGCGCGCGCTCACGCTCGCGGTGCGACTTTACGGGAACATGTTCGCCGGCCATATGATGCTCGGCATCTTTAGCCTCGCGACGAGCTGCTTTATCCTTTCTGCCATCCAGGGTGGAGAGCTTGTCTACCTGTTTCCGCCCGTCGGCTGGATGATTCTGCTCGTCGTTATGTACCTGCTCGAATGCCTCGTCGCCTTCCTGCAGGCCTACGTGTTCACCATCCTGTCCGCCGTCTACATTTCGCTCGCGACGTCGGATCACTGATCAGCGACTCCGCCCCTTCGCGGGCTGGCGGTCTCGCGCGCATTCGCGCGTCCGTCTCTTGGTTTCACCGGCGTCGCGACGCCGTTGGAATACGTTAGGAAGATGGTTTTCGGGAAAGGCCCGGAAACGACTTAAAGGAGGAACCCGTCATGGATCTCAGTCCCCTGCTGCTCATCGGCTACGGCCTCGCGACGTTCGGCCCTGCCTTGGCCATCGGCATTGCGTGCTACGGCTGCTGCACCGCTTCGGCGCGCCAGCCCGAAATCGCCGGCCGCCTGTTCACGAACTTCATCATCGGCGCGGCCTTCGCCGAGGCGCTCGGCCTTCTCGGCTTCGTTCTGACGTTCACCATATAGCCTTGGCCTTTTCGTGGAATGCACGCGCATAAGGCTTAAAGGAGGTGCGAACGTGAAAATCGAAGCGTTGAAGGCGGGCGTGCGGACGGGGCAGGTCCTCGGACTTGTCGCAGCTGCGGTCTGCGCTTTCCCTTCGTTCGCCTTCGCGTCCGAGGAAGAGGAGTCGGCCGGCATCGGCGCGATACTTCCCGATCTGATGGAATTCGTGCCGATGCTCGTCGCCTTCGTGATCCTTGCGGTCATCCTCGCG
>CAZBEP010000248.1:0-2992 GCA_964490925.1 uncultured Eggerthellaceae bacterium
GCCCGTCTGCGCGGGCGAACAGGTACGCCTTGATCTTCGGCTCGGTGCCGCTCGGGCGCACGATGAGCTTGCAGCCGCCCTCCGCGCGGAACTCGACCACGTCCGCAGGCGGCAGCGCCTGCCCGCCCGCTCCGCCCGCTCCGCCGACGGCCGGCCCCGCAGTCCCGCCCGCGCCGCCCGCTCCGCCGACGGCCGGCCCCGCAGCCCCCCCCGCGCCGCCGATGACCGGCATCGCGGCGCCGTCGGCGTAGTCGACCGTGCGTTCGACCGCGCGCCCTGCGATCTCGCGCGGCGCTTCGGCGCGCAGCCCCTGCATGAGCCGGGCCATCTTCTCGGATCCGTCGGCGCCGGGATAAGCGATCGAGATCGTGCGGTTGAGGCACCAGCCGTAGCGCCCGTAGAGCGCACGCATGGCGCCGGCGAGGTTCGTGCCCCGCGCGCGGCATTCCCGCGCGAGCTCGCAGATGAGCATGCTCGCCACCACGGCGTCCTTGTCGCGCACGTGCGTGCCGGCCAGATACCCGTAGCTCTCCTCGAACCCGAAGAGGAAGCGGCCCTCCTCGCCGGCGGCCTCGAGCAGCCCGATCTGCTCGCCGATGTACTTGAAGCCGGTGAGCGTGCGCCGCAGCTCGAAGCCGTAGTCCTCGGCGATGAGGTCGATCATCGCCGAGGAGACGATCGTCGTCACGGCGACGGCGCGCGAGAGGTCCTCCCCGCGAGCTGCGCGGCGGCGCGCAACGAAGTCGGTCAGGAGCGCCCCCATTTCGTTTCCGCTGACGAGCGCGTAGTCGTCGCCGTCCTTGCAGGCGACGCCGACGCGGTCGGCGTCCGGGTCGGTCGCGAGCAGCAGGTCGGCGGGCGCGCCGGCTTCCGCGCGCTCCTCGCACAGCGCGATGCCCCGCTCGAGCGCCGCGCGCTCCTCGGGGTTGGGGTAGGTGCAGGTGGGGAAGTCGCCGTCGGGCTCGGCCTGCTCGGGCACGACGGCCACGTCGGAGATGCCGATGCGCTCGAGGACGGCCGACACGCATTCGAGCCCCGTGCCGTTGAGCGGCGTGTAGACCACCGACAGATGCGCGTCGGCCTCTGCGGGCGTGCCGAGCGACTGGCGCGCCACCGCATCGAGGAACCGCTCGAGCGTGTCGTCGCCGATCGGCGCGACGAGTCCCGCCTCGACGGCCTCATCGTAGTCCATCGTATTCGCGCAGCGCCCATCGGCGGCGAAGTACTCGAGCCGCCCGATGCAGGAGGATATCTCCCGCGCCGCCTCGCTCGTGATCTGGCAGCCGTCCGGGCCGTAGACCTTGTAGCCGTTGTAGGCGGCGGGGTTGTGGCTCGCCGTCATGTTGATGCCCGCCGAACAGCCCAGATCGCGCACGGCGAACGACAGTGCCGGCGTCGGCTCGACGCGCGGGTAGACGAGCGCGCGCACGCCGTTTGCGGCGAGCACGCCGGCGGCCGTGCGCACGAACAGCTCGCCCTTGTTGCGCGAGTCGCGGGCGACAGCGACGCTCGGATTCTCGAAATGCGAGGTCAGATAGTCGGCGAGCCCCTGCGTCGCGCGGGCGACGGTGTAGACGTTCATGCGGTTCGTGCCCGCGCCGATCACGCCGCGCAGCCCCGCGGTGCCGAATGCGAGGTCTTGGAAGAAGGCGTCGGCAACCTCGTCGTCACTCGCGCTCTGCAGGCGGGCGAGGTCTGCGAGCGCGTCCTCGTCGTCGGCGTTCTCTATCCAGTGTTTAAGAAGCGCGCGTGCGTCGGCTTTCGTCAAGGGATCCGCCTTTCCTGCCGGTGGATTGGGCGTCCGTTTTCGTCCCTTCCATGGAATTCCAAAACACCCTGTTCGTCATAGTATAATCCATCGTCAGGTGCGCAGCGGCGCGCGGTCTGCCCGCCTGTGACTCGCGGCTCTGCCCCTGGCAGGATGCGGCTCTGACGGGACGCATCGATTCCGACGGACTCGACAAGAACGCACATCGACAAGGACGCACACATGGAACAGAAGCAACCTGCAGAGGAGCGCTTCGCGCTGCTCATCGACGCCGACAACGTTTCGTCGAAGTACATCAAGCCGATCGTGGACGAGCTTTCCAAGTACGGCACCGTGACGTACAAGCGCATCTACGGCGACTGGACGAGCACGCTCCACGCGAAGTGGAAAGACACCCTGCTCGAGAACTCGCTGACGCCGATCCAGCAGTTCAGCTACACGCAGGGGAAGAACGCCACCGACTCGGCGATGATCATCGACGCGATGGACATCCTCTACACGAACTCCGTCGAGGGCTTTTGCATCGTGTCGAGCGACAGCGACTTCACGCGCCTGGCGAGCCGCATCAGGGAAAGCGGCCTCACCGTCATCGGCATGGGGGAGAAGAAGACCCCGACGCCGTTCCGCAAGGCGTGCGACATCTTCACGACGCTCGAGCTGCTCGTGCGCGCCGACCGCGAGCGGGCCGGCGGCGGGAGCGAGACGCCGAAGTCCGAGATCGAGCAGGCGGTCGTCACCATCATCACCGACAACCAGAACAACGGCAAGTCGACGGGGCTCGGCGAGGTGGGCAGCCGCCTGCTCAAGCAGTACCCCGACTTCGACGTGCGCAGCTACGGCACGAACCTGCTGTCGAAGCTGCTCGGCGAGTTCGACAGCGTCGAGATCACCCGCGACGGCAGCAACATCGCCGTCACGCTCGCGGAGGGCGGGACGAAACAGGAGGCGGCGAAGGCTTCCGAGCCGCCGGCCGAGGAGGAGCCGCCTGCGAAACCCGAGCGGCCGCGCCGCCGCCGCAAGACGAAGGTCGTCATGTCCGACGGCGTCCAGGCCGTTCAGGAGGCCGCCGCCGAGGAGTCTGCCGCCTCCGCCGAGCCCGAGGCCGCGGCCGCGCCTGCTGCCGCGTCGCAGGAGCCAGCCGCCGAGCCTGCGGGCGCATCCGAGCCGCCGGCCGAGGCTCCCGCCGCCGAAAAGCCGCGCCGCCGCCGAGGCCGCCCGCGCAAG
>CAZBEP010000249.1:0-1411 GCA_964490925.1 uncultured Eggerthellaceae bacterium
GCGCCTTTCGGACGTCGCGGCGGTGTGCTTCTCGAGTGATCGATCAGACTTGCCGCAGGTCAATCGACATGAGAAAGCCTCCCATCCTCGGACTTCTTTATCTCTGTCCAAGAAATGGGAGGCAACTCAAAACTTTGAAGCGAGGATGTTACAGAGGGGCTTTCGTTGCAACTCCTTTATGTCCCTCGAGCCTGGAGGCAGCGGATAGGCTTACGGCGAAAACCGAGTAGGGAGCGCCCTTACTTGGGTCGGCACGGCGCTTCCTTCTGTAAGCATGGCTCCGGCCGCCCGAGACGTTCGCCTCTTCTGATCGAAGGCGCCTCGGCCGCCCCTCCCTCGCGGGCAAGAACCTACTCCGCCAAAAGCACGTTCTTATCAAAACGCGATATCGCAGCCGCCGCCTGCGCGCGCGTCGTCTGGTCTTGCGATCCGAAGAGAATCCTCTGACCCCCTATATCATAGCCCTCCATCACCCCGTTCGCGTTGCACCAGGCGATGTATTCTTGAGCCCAGGGACTCGTCGTGTCCTCGTCCTCAAAAGGCCAAACAAACAGGCTGCTTACCCCAACGCCGACGTGTTCTATCCCGCAGCGTCCAAGGAAGGTTCCGAGTTCCTCGCGCGTGACGGAGTCGCTCGGGCGGAACTCTCCGTCAAACCCCTCCGCGTACCCGTTATCGAATGCCCAGTTGAGCGCTTCCGTATAGAACTGCCCGTCCTCGACGTCCGAGAAACCAGTCGTATCGGCGATCGAGTCGTAGACTGACGCGTCCCAGGTGAGACCGGAGTCATCGCCGACGATAGCCCGGTACAGAATCACAATGGTCTGGGCGCGAGTCAGCGGATCTTCGGGGCCGAACAGGTAGGTGTTCTCGTACCCGCGCATGATACCGCGCTCGACCACGTAGTCGATGCAGCCCTCCTCTTCGTACCACGAGCCTGCGACAAGGTCGCTAAAGTAGTCACCAGCCGTCGGGCACGAAGTAGTCACCGTGACGATATCGGGATCTTCCGACATGTCGGCGAAAGACGCCGGCGCAAGTCCTGCGGCGAGCACTCCCGCGAGAAGCACCGCGCACGCACGGCTTCCCCATGCTCGCCGCGCCGGCCTCCCGTCGCTCGTGAGTTTGCAGTTTCGAATCTTAACCATCTCGAACATCTCCTTTCTAGCTAGCTGCCTGACACTTCTTGACTGTCTCGAACAACTCCTTTCTAGTCGCCCGACACTTCGCTGATAATGGAATCCTCATATGCGATCTGCTCCTCCTGCGTCATCACTCTGGAATAGACGGTTTCGTCGTCAGCCGTCAGAAGGCTCGCCGACTATGTGATTTTCGCAACCTCTCTTTCTCATCAAGAGTTTTTAGATTGTTTTTAGATTGTTTTTAGATTGTTTTTAGATTGTTTTTAGAT
>CAZBEP010000249.1:1511-2930 GCA_964490925.1 uncultured Eggerthellaceae bacterium
GACCTCGACGCGTACCGCGAAGGCAATCGGCTGGAGGCGAAGCGGGCCCTCGGGCGCGACCAGCAAGGCGAGCTGCCTCGCAGCATATGGGAGACAGTATCCGCCTTCGCCAATACAGCAGGAGGAGTCATTCTGCTCGGAGTCGCCGAGAGGCGCGACGGATCGCTTTATCCCCTCGGAATCCCCAAGCTGAGAGCCAGGACATGATGATCGCCGAGCATGCCGAGATGGCATGGATCGACAAGGACACCGTAACAAGGTATCGCCGCCGCTTCGATTCCCGCAACCCCGATCATGTATGGAGCGAGATGGACGACGACGAGTTCCTGCTCGCCCTCGGAGCGGCGCGACGGGAGGGAGGCGTCCTCAAGCCGACGCGCGCCGGGCTGCTCATGTTCGGCCTGGATCGCTGGATCGTCCAAGAGTTTCCGCATTATCTGTTGGACTATCGACAGGAAACGGAAGAGGACGTGCGCTGGGAAGACCGCCTCGTGAGCTTTACCGGCGAATGGACCGGGAACGTCTACGACTTCTACTACCGCGCCTACGCGAAGCTCCGCGCCGCGCTCAAGACTCCGTTCTCGCTGAGCGGGATCGAACGCGACGACGACACTCCGGCTCACAAGGCGCTCCGCGAAGCGCTTGCGAACTGCCTGACCAACGCACATTGGTTTGAACGGCGCGGCGTGGTGTGCGTATGGCGCCGAAGCAAGATAGAGATCTCGAACCCCGGGGATTTCCGCATGCCTATTGAAGAGGCGATGAAACCCGGAAGCTCCGATCCTCGCAACGAAGGCTTGATGCGCATGTTCGCGATGATCGACATCGGCGAGCGGGCGGGCAGCGGCTTGGACAAAATCATGCAGGGGTGGGTCGCCTCGGGATACGATATGCCGTCCTACAACGTTGCGTACGGGCCGGATCGCACGACGCTCACGCTCCCGCTTACGAACGATGCCCGAAACGGCTCGGCCGACGCCTCGGGCGCACACCTCAGCGACAACGAGCGCATCGCCATCCGCATTGCCGGCTCCGAGGGGAGGGCGACCTCCCGAGCCGTTTCGGATGCCGCAGGGATCAGCCGCCAAGCGGCATCGGCGCTCCTGAAACGGCTTGTCGACAGGAGCCTCTTGGAATGGCACGGCACCTCTGCGAGGGATCCGCGCCAGTACTATTCCCTCCGATAAGAGGGGCTGTAACAAAAGTTCTAGGAATTACATACTTATATTGTGGGAATAAGCGGGGATCGGGGCATTACGCGTCGGGAAGGCCGCGCCACGCCCTCACGGCGGGCTCGATGACGGCGCGGAACCACCGGTCGAGATCTTCGGGGGACTGCCGCATGCCACCGTCGATCCACCACATGACCATCTCCACGAAGCTACCGGTCACATGGTTGACGAGGAAGTCGCGCGGCGG
>CAZBEP010000250.1:0-2911 GCA_964490925.1 uncultured Eggerthellaceae bacterium
CCCCGGACGCTCAGGACGCCCCGGACGCCTCCTCACCCGAACCGACCCCAGCAGAAAGGATCAGCTCATGATCATCCTCGTCGTCATCATCGTGCTCGTTGTCGCATTCTCGTTCACGTGCGTCAAGATCGTGCCGCAAGCTGAGGCCGCCGTCGTCGAGCGGCTGGGGAGCTACCTTGCCACCTGGAACAACGGCCTTCACATCAAGGTGCCCTTCATCGACCGCGTGCGGGGCGGCATCTCGCTCAAAGAGCAGGTGTGCGATTTCCTGCCGCAGCCCGTCATCACGAAGGACAACGTCACCATGTCGATCGACACCGTCGTGTTCTTCCGCATCATGGATCCGAAGCTGTACTGCTACGGCGTGGATAATCCGCTCGTGGCGATCGAGAACCTCACCGCGACCACGCTGCGCAACATCATCGGCGACCTCGACCTCGACACGACGCTCGTCTCGCGCGACACGATCAATTCGCGGATGCGCTCGATCCTCGACGAGGCCACCGATGCGTGGGGCATCAAAGTCAACCGGGTCGAAGTGAAAAACATCACGCCGCCGGCCGCGATTCAGCAGGCAATGGAGAAGCAGATGAAGGCCGAACGGGAAAAGCGCGAGGCCGTGCTTTTGGCCGAGGGCGAAAAGCAGTCCGCCATCACGATCGCCGAAGGCAACAAGCAGGCGGCTATCCTGGCGGCCGAGGCGGAAAAGCAGTCGGTCATCCTGGCAGCCGAGGCGGAGCGGGAGCGCCAGATCCGCGAGGCGGAAGGCGAGGCGCAGGCCATCCTCAACGTGCAGCAGGCCACGGCCGACGGTCTGCGCGCGATACGGGAGGCGAAGGCCGACGAAGCGGTGCTCACGATCCAGGCATTCGAAGCGCTCAAGTCCGTCGCGGACGGACAGGCGACGAAGCTCATCATTCCGTCGAACATCCAGGGTCTTGCGGGTCTTGCCGCCTCGCTTAAAGAGATCGTGTCGGATGGCGCGGTTTCCATCGAGAAAAAGCAGGCGTCGTAGTAGCATATAGGCCGAACAGCGATTGCGAGCGGCGCGAGTGCGGCCGGTTCCCCCGGTGCGCCCTTCGCCTGCAGCCGCACGGCTGCGGCGCAGAAAGGAGAGGTCCCATGCTGAGAGCGACCGAGGTCAAGCCAGGCGTCTACTGGGTCGGCGGCATCGACTGGACGGAGCGCGACTTCCACGGCTACACGACCGACCGAGGCTCGACCTACAACGCCTACCTCATTCTCGACGAGCGCATCACCCTCATCGACACGTGCAAGCCGCTCTTCGCGGGCGACCTCCTCAAGCGCATCGCCGACGTCGTCGATCCCTCCAAGATCGACTACGTCGTATCGAACCACGTCGAACAGGATCACTCCGGGGCTCTCCCCGCCGTTATGGCCGCGGCGCCGAACGCCAAGATCGTCACGAGCGACCCGCACGGCCTCAGGGGTCTGCAAGCCCATTACGGCGTCGACTACGACTACGTTCCCGTCAAGACCGGCGACACGCTTCCCATCGGCAGGCGCACGCTTTCCTTCGTCGCCACCTCGATGGTGCACTGGCCGGACAACATGGTCGCATACTCGGGCCACGACAGGATCCTGTTTTCCAACGATGCCTTCGGCCAGCACTTCGCCTCCTCGGCGCGCTTCGACGACGAGGCCGGCCTGCCCGAGGTCCTTGCCCAGGCCAAGAAGTACTACGCAAACATCATCATGCCGTACTCGCGTCAGGTTGCCAAGGCTATGGAGGCATTCTCTGGGTTCGAGTTCGACATGATCGCGCCGAGCCACGGCGTCGTCTGGCGGAGCCACGTGCCCGATATCCTCGATGCCTACGCGAAGTGGAGCTCGCTTGCGCCCGACGACTACGCCGTCGTCGTCTACGACTCCATGTGGCACACGACCGAGGCGATGGCCGGGCGTATTCTCGAGGCTTTCGCCGAGGCCGGCGTCCCCGCGCGCCTGTTCGACCTCAAGGTCGACCACATCTCCGACGTCATGACGGAGGTTCTGTCCGCCAAATGGGTCGCTGTCGGCTCGCCCACGCTCAACAACGGCATGATGCCCACGGTCGCGGGCTTTCTGTGCTACCTCAAGGGCCTCTCGCCGAAGAACCGCATCGGCATCCCGTTCGGCTCCTACGGCTGGGGGCAGAACGGCCCGAGGGAGGTCGCGAACGCGCTCGAGGCCGCCGGGTTCTCGCTCGACTTCGGCATCCTGACCCACCAGTGGGCCATCGACGAGGCCGGCCTCGAAAGCCTGCGTGCGCAGGTGCTCGAGGGCGTCGAAAAGACGCGGTAGCGGGACGGCTGTCCCGCCGAGGCGAGGAGGTTTGCAGCCGTGGCGCTGTTTTCGGTGCAGACGAAGAAGCTGCTTATCGTGGCAGGGGTCGTATGGCTTGCCGCCGGCGTCGGCATTGCGGCCGTCGGCGTGCAGGCGCTCCTGCGCGGGCTTGGCCTGTCCGTCCTCGCCGTCTCCCTTGCGGCATGCGCGGTGTTCCTCGTATTCCACGCCTTCGTCTTTTCGAAGATGGTCGCAAAGCACGTCGGCCGCATCCAAGGCTATTCGCAGGAGCGCATGTGCGTCGCGCGTTTCTTCGATGCGAAGAGCTATGTCATGATGGCGGTCATGATGGGGAGCGGCATCGCGCTTCGCACGCTCGGGGTCATGCCGGATTGGTTCGTCTCGTTTTTCTACACGGGGCTTGGGGCCGCCCTCGCGCTTGCGGGGGCGAACTTTTTGTTCTGTTACGCGAACGGGAGCCTTGCCGCGTGCCCCGTGTCCCGCAGACTGCGCCGGTAAGGAAGCGGCTGGCGGCCGGGTCGACCTCGATGCGCATCTGCTCGTTCGAGTGCTACTCGACGGCGTCGGCGGCCATCATCAAGGGCTCGGGACAGCACGGGTCTTT
>CAZBEP010000251.1:0-2904 GCA_964490925.1 uncultured Eggerthellaceae bacterium
ACGCTTCGCCATAAAAAAAGAACCTTTCTATGGTTACAGTATAGGGCATGCATGCATGTACTATAAAAAATGACTGCAAAAGAGGGGCTATGGAAGGCTACAGAAGAGGATCTGTTTACGTATCTGGCAGAGTCTACTCCCTCGACGCGTCCTCGGCCATTCGGTATACTGAATCGATGCGCCCGAGTGGCGGAACGGCAGACGCGTCGGTCTCAAAAACCGATATCGAAAGGTGTGCGGGTTCGAATCCCGCCTCGGGCACCAGAAGCTCATCGCGGGTCGGCGACGGTTATGCTGCCGACCCGACCGACCATATGCCGCCGGCATCGCCTGTGCCCGCGTCGCGCGCACCTCGCCCGCTCCCGCGTCGCCCGCAGCGCCTGCGCCCCTGCGGGGTTTCCGCACTTTCCTTGGGGTCTGCTTGACATCGCTTCGAGCCGCCGTAGAATCTGGTTGGCACTCAAAAGGTGAGACTGCTAACGCACATGGAGCGCAGATGCACGCCAGCGGCAATAGCGGTCTCGGCAGCGACGGATCAGGCATACGGAAAGAAGGCACGCCTCACATGCGCAAGTTCAAAACAGAGAGCAAAAAGCTCCTTGACCTCATGATCAACTCGATCTATACGAACCACGAGATCTTTCTGCGCGAGCTCATCTCGAACGCCTCCGACGCGATCGACAAGCTCTACTTCAAAGGTCTTACCGATACGTCGGTCGAGGTGTCGAAGGACGACCTCGAGATCTTCGTCTCGTTCGACCACGGCGCCCGTACGATCGTCGTCTCCGACAACGGCATCGGCATGACGAAGGACGAGCTCGACAAGAACCTCGGCACGATCGCGCACTCCGACTCGATGGCGTTCAAGGCCGAAAACGCCGACAGCCAGGGCGACGACATCGACATCATCGGGCAGTTCGGCGTCGGCTTCTACTCGTCGTTCATGGTCGCCTCTTCGGTGCGCGTCGTGTCGCGCGCGTACGGCAGCGACGAGGCGTGGGCATGGGAAAGCGACGGTATCGAGGGGTACACGGTCGAGGGGGCCGAGCGCTCCGACCACGGCACCGACGTCATCCTCACGATCAAGGAGAGCACGGCCGACGTCGACTTCGACCGGTTCCTGTCGTCCGGCGGGCTTGAGAGCCTCATCAAAAAGTACAGCAACTATGTGCGCTACCCCGTTCGCATGAAGGTGAAGCGCCAGATCATGAAGCCGCGTCCGGAGAACGCCGGCGACGACTACCAGCCCGAGTTTGAAGAGCGCGAGCTGATCGATACGATCAATTCGATGGTGCCGATCTGGAAGCGCTCGAAATCTGAGGTCTCGCAGGAGGATTACAACGAGTTCTATAAGTCGGACTTCCACGACTTCGCCGACCCGGCGCGCACGATCACGATTCGCGCGGAGGGCACGCTCGCCTACGACGCGCTCCTCTTTATCCCGAGCCGCGCCCCGTACGACCAGTACACCCGCGATTTCAAGAAGGGGCTTGCGCTCTACAGCTCCAACGTCCTCATCATGGACAAGTGCGAGGACCTGCTGCCCGACTGCTTCAACTTCGTGCGCGGCGTCGTCGACAGCCAGGATCTCACCCTCAATATTTCGCGCGAAACGCTCCAGCAGAACAGCCAACTGCGCGCCATCGCCCGCAAAGTCGAGAAGAAAGTGAAGTCCGATCTCGCCTCGATGCGCGACGACGATCGCGAAGCCTACGAGAAGTTTTTCGGCAACTTCGGACGCAGCCTCAAGTTCGGCCTGTACTCGTCGTACGGCCAGCAGGCGGATCTGCTCGCCGACCTGCTGCTGTTCTACTCCGGGAAGGAAAAGAAGCTCGTGACGCTCGACGAGTACGTCGACGCGATGCCCGCCGACCAGAAGGAGATCTACTACGCCGCCGGCGAGTCGCTTGAGCGGCTTTCGCAGGCGCCGATCACGACGACGATCATTGGGCGCGGCTATGACGTGCTCCTGTGCACCGAGGACGTCGACGAGTTCGCGCTCGGCATGCTGCACCAGTACCGCGACCACGAGCTCAAGAACGTCGCGTCGGGCGACCTGGGCCTTGAGACCGAAGAGGAGAAGCAGGAGGCCGAGGAGCTTGAGAAGAGCAACGAGGCGCTGTTCTCTGCGATGAAAGACGCGCTCGGCGACAAGGTGGTGAAGGTCGCCGTGTCGACGCGCCTGTCGAACGTGACGGCCGCGCTCACGACGGAAGGCCCCGTGTCGATCGAGATGGAGCGCGTGCTTTCCTCGAACCCGAATGCCGGCGACGTGAAGTCGCAGCGCGTGCTCGAGGTCAACACGAAAAGCCCCGTGTTCGCCACGATGCAGAAGGCCCACGAGGACGGCGACGCCGACAAGGTGAGGCTCTACACGGAGATCCTCTACAACCAGGCGCTGCTGTTCGAGGGCCTGCCGCTCGACGACCCGATGGGATACGCTCAGGCCGTCGCGAAGCTCATGGTGTGAGCGCGCTGCGGGGCCGCTGCCGCTCGCTGGTGTGAGCGTCGCGGGGCCGCTGCCGCTCGCGGCGGGCGCGCGGCGCGGTCGGCCGAGTCGCTTGCGCGACCGCTTGCGGGTTGCGGTTGGCTTGCGGGTTGCGGTCGGATCGCGCGCAGCGGCGAGGCGCGGCTGCCCCGGAAGCCAGCGTTTCGCGGCGTTTGCGCCACGAAATGACGGTTAGGGCACGCCGCCTGCCGCCTCTTCGCGTTCCCCTTCTTTGCCCGCATGAGTATCGCTGCCGATGAACAGGGGTTTCTCTGATTGCTTCCGGTAGGCGTCGCTCGGGGCGGCTTGCAACGGCTTGCGCGGCGTGCCCTACCCGCAAAAAACTGGCGGAAACGGGCTGATTCCGTGGTATCGGCCGCCTCCGCGTCCCGTTCGTCCCGGCGGCGGCGCCTCGC
>CAZBEP010000252.1:0-2892 GCA_964490925.1 uncultured Eggerthellaceae bacterium
TACAACAACATCCTCGACACCGACGCCTGCTGGACGCTCGTGCGCGAGTTCGACGAGCCCGCAGTCGTCATCCTCAAGCATCAGAATCCCTGCGGCTCGGCCGTCGCGGCGACGGTGGCGGATGCCTACGACAGAGCCTTCGCCTGCGACCCGAAGAGCGCCTTCGGCGGCATCGTCGCGGCAAACACGACGGTATCGACCGAGATGGTCGAGCACATCAACGCGAACAAGCAGTTCATCGAGGTCGTCATCGCCCCCGACTACGAGCCGGGCGCGCTCGACTTGCTGCAACAGAAGAAAAACGTCCGCGTGCTGCGCACGGGCGGCATCGACGCGCCGGCGGCCATCGAGTTCCGCAGCGTCGACGGCGGCATGCTCGCGCAGTGCGTCGATCATGTGGACGAGGATCCCGCCACGTTCACGGTGCCGACCAAGCGCACGCCCACCGACGAGGAGATGCACGAGCTGCTGTTCGCTTGGAAGGTCTGCAAGGGCGTGAAGTCGAACGCGATCCTCGTGTCGAAGGATCACGCCGGCATCGGCATGGGGCCGGGCCAGCCCAACCGCGTCGACTCGGCGCTGCTCGCCTGCCAGCGCGCGCACGAGGCGTGCGAGCGCATGGGCGTGCCCGCGACGGGTCTCGTGTGCGCTTCCGATGCCTTCTTCCCGTTCCGCGACAACGTCGACACGCTTGCGGAATACGGCGTCACGGCCATCATCCAGCCGGGCGGCTCCATTCGCGACGACGAGTCTATCGCCGCGGCTGACGAACACGGCATCGCGATGGTGTTCACGGGGCACCGCCACTTCCGGCATTAGAGAGGCGAAGGGCCTCATGTCGTTCACCGAGGAACTTGGCATCGAATTCACAACAGTCAGCGCCGAGCGCGTTGAGACCGTCATGCCGATCACGCCGCGCATGCACCAGCCCTACGGCTTCGTGCATGGCGGCGTCACGTTGGCGCTGCTCGAGTCGACGGCGAGCAAGGGCGTGGAACTCTATGCCGACCTCGCCGTCGAGCGCCCCTTCGGCATCGCGATCGAGGTGCGGCACCGTAAAACCGCACGCGAGGGGACGCTGCGCGGTGTCGCCGAGTTCGACCACGCGGAAGGACGCAAGCAGTTCTGGCGCGTCTCCGCATACGACGATGCGGGAGACGTCGTGTCGAGCGGCATGTTCACGACGAAGGTGGTCTCGTTTGAGCGATTGCGCGAGAAGGGGATTGTCGTGCCGGATCTTGAGAAACGCTGATCAAGGCGTTTTGCCGCTCCGCCGGCACCATGCCGTCCGTGTCGCGGCGCTCGCCGCGCCTGCGCCGGCGGCCTTTCGTTACTTGTCGTGACTTGAGATGACGTGCTTTACGAAATAGGCGAGCGAAACGATGACGGCGGCGCTGCCGATGCCGATGAGTGCGAGTTCGGACGCGCTCGCTCCGTGAATGAGCCTCCCGAGAAAGTACACTCCGATGACGACGCCGAGCACCCCGATGAGCTTTTCTTTGAGGTCGTCGAGCGTGTGGATCTCAAGCCATGCGGGCATTTCGACCTCGTCGTCGATGAACAGCGAGTACAGGCCGACCGACATGATGTAGAACACGACGCCGAGCAGGAAGAAGTCTGCGAATTCGATGTATTCGACGAGCATGTCCTGCATGTCCGCAACGCCTTGAAAGACTTCGACGGTGAGCAGGACGGCGGAAACGAGCGTTGAGACCGTGAGCGCGACCGAGGCCATGAGCAGCCCGAGACAGGGGATCGCCGCGATGAAGCGGGAGTAGCCGACGATGTGCCGCGTGGCCCGGCTGGTTCGCCGCCCTGCGGGCTTCCCCCCGACGTCCGACCCCGCCGCTTCGGAGCTTGCCGACTCGCTTTGACTGCATGTTTCGGTGCCGGCAACAATCGTGGCTCCGGCCTTGGCGGCGCCCTCGCGCGGGAGGCTTCTTCCCGACGCGCGTCCCGCTGCAGCGCCGTCTTTCGCTACGCTGTCGGGGGATTCACTCATCGTCTCCGTCGGCATGATTCGCCCTTCTTCGATTCCTTCGCCCTCCCAAATATACCAGACCATCCTCGCTGCCTGGGGCGCGCGTGTCCTCGATGAGGAGGATCGGACGGCTCGGGACGCCTGCCGCGCCCCGCCTCCAAGGAAATGACGTTTCCCTAAGCCTTTGTGCGAGGCGTCGTCTCCTCGATCAGCCCGACGCGCTCCGGCAGGCTGCCGCGCATGGGCGCGCCAGCCGGGTGTGCCAGTCTCTGATATCCAGATTCCCCGTCGTTTTCGCCTTCCGGTAAGGTATAATCCGAACATATTGTTAGCCTAGGCTAAAATAAGAGCCACCCGAAGAGAGAGGAGACAACATGACTCAGCAAAAAGCGGTCAACAAGAGAAAGGTGCCTGTGACCGACAGCGATGGGAGGGATCTCTCCTTGCTTGCAAGGATGGGCGCTGCCGTGCTCGCGATGATCTTTGCGCTGACGATGATGCCGGCCGCCGCGTTGGCTACGGATCAGGCATCCTCGGACGAGGCGGTTCTGGGCGGCGCCGTAGGCGATAACGCGGTCACCTACTATGTCGTGGATTCGGGCAACCTGTTCGACGGACTCGACTCGACCGCCGTGGTGGCAGAGTCGGACGCGGGCGGCTACGACGTGACGATCACGGTGCCGGCCGGCCTCTACGCGTCGGTGCAGAGCTTCAACCTCTACGACGCTGACGGCGCCGAGGTCGAGGCCGTCGTCGGCGAGGACGGCTCGGCGAGCTTCACCCTGCACGCCGAAAACCTCGTGGACAACCTGTACTTCTCCTTCGAGTACCAGGTCTCCGAGGCGTTCGGCCTCTCCCACGACATGGCGCTCGTGTGGCCGGGCACCGAGTACGTCGCGCCCCCGCTGTTC
>CAZBEP010000253.1:0-2890 GCA_964490925.1 uncultured Eggerthellaceae bacterium
TCTGACGGTGTGGGAATGTAGGAATCTTCTCGAAGCGACTGTACCCTGATATGAGTGACCCGGACTTGCGCAAGTCGCCATTTTCTCGGTGGGATTATTGCCCTCGCCCCGCAAAGAGCATTACAATTCGCGCGGACGCTTTACTGCAGTAAAGCGATAAAGCATTGCAATCCGAGCGCGCAAACACGACAAGCGCACCGCGCGGAAGGGGACGTCATGAGCGACCAAACCGGCACGACCGTCGGGCTTCGCCGCACTTTTGGCCTTCGCGAGGCTATTACCATCACCGCCGGCACCGTCATCGGCGTCGGCCTGTTCACCACCGGCGGCAACATCGTCGGCCAGATGGGCGCGGGCGTCATCCTCGCCACGTTCATCGCCATGGTCATCAGCGTCTACCCGGCGCTCCTCTACGGCGAGATGGGCGCCGCGCTGCCGTACGCCGGCGGCACCTACCGCTACGCGTCGCTCGGGCTCGGGCGCCCCTTCGGCTTCCTTGCGGGCTGGAACTTCGTCATCTCGCTCGTGTCGGTGACCGCCGGCGAGTCGCTCGCGTTCAGCTACTACTTCAAGACGATGTTCGCAGCCTTCGGCATCGACCTGCCCGTTCCTGACGAGGTGCTCGCCTGCGTCGTGCTCGTCGCGTTCATCATCACGAACGTCTGCGGCGTCCAGATCACCGGGCGCCTGCAGAACGGCTTCATGTTCTTCTTCTGGGGCGTGGCGATCATCTGGTTCGTCACGATGATCCCCAACGTTTCGCTTCCGAACTTCGTCGAGACCCCCGATTTCCTTTCCGGCATGGGAGCGGGCGGCTTCATCGCCGCAGTCGCAATGATCTGGTGGTGCTTCGCCGGCTTCGAGACGTGCTGCGCGATGGGCGAAGAGATCAAGCACCCGCACCTCAACATCCCGCGCGCGCTTATCCTGTCGCCCTTCATCATCTTCGCGGTGAACGCGCTTTTCCAATGGTTCCTCGTCGGCCTCGTGCCGTCCGACGGGCTCGCCGCCGTGGCGGAGTCGTCGGCGCCCTATGCCGAAGCAATGATGACGGCGGGCGTCCTCGGCTTCCCGCTGCTGCTGCTCGCTGCCGGCATCGCCTTCGGCGGCGACTTCTCCACCATGAACGCAAGCCTTGCCGTGCCGCCCCGCTACCTGTTCACGATGGCCCGCGACGGCGTCCTGCCCCGCGCGTTCGCGAAGCTCCACCCGCAGTTCCAGACGCCCTACGTCGCCATCCTCGTGCTCGGTATCATCACGATACTGCTCGTCGCGACCGGCTCGCTCGTCTACATCGCGAACCTGAGCCTGTTCGCCGACCTGTTCTACTATGTGATCGGCATCGCGGCTGCCTTCGGGCTGCGCCGGCGCCTGCCGAGCCTCAAACGACCGTTCAAGGTTCCCGGCGTACTCGTCGGCGCGCCGGTGAGCGTGATCATCTACGTGATCATGATGACGCAGCTCGTGCCCGAGGCCATCCTCACGGGCGTCGTGTGGTGCGTCGCGGGCCTCGTCATCTACGCCGTCTGCACGCGCGTCTACGGAAAGCCGGCGGAGCTCGGCGTCGATGCCGTCACAACGGAAGACCCTGCGCCCGCCGAACGCGCAAAGATGGACCGCGAGTTCCGCATCTGGGCCGTGGCGACCGCAGTCGCCGTCGTGGTGGCCATCGGACTGTACGCCGTACCGCTCGTGCTGTAGGCAACGCAACGGGGCGGGGCGCTCCCCAACGCGCGAGCGCCCCGCCATCGAACGGTTCGGCCGTCGATGACGGGGCGCCTCTCGCATGCCGGAGGCGAACGCCGAACGGCAGCTAGCCGCGCACTTCGGCGCCGGTGGCGGCGCAGACCTTCTTCACGAGCCTCCCATGCGCCTTGCCGGCCTCCTCGCTCGTGAGCGTGCGGTCGGGCGCGCGGTAGGTGAGCGCGAAGGCCATCGACTTCTTCCCCGCGCCCACGCGCTCCTCGTCGCGGTACACGTCGAAGAGCCGCGCTTCCTCGAGGAGCTTTCCGCCCGCCGAACTCATGCACTGCATGAGCCTCTCGCAGGTCACACCCTCGTCGACGACGAAGGCGACGTCCATCGACACGGCGGGGAAGGTCGGCACGTCGCGGTAGTCGCGCGCCGGGCGCACTACCTTGAGCAGGGCGTCGAGGTCGATCTCGAACGCGACGACCGCACCCTCGATGTCGAAGGCGGCAGCCGCGAGCGGATGGATCTCCCCCACCCAGCCGAGCTGCGCGCCGCCCGCGAGCACTTCGGCCGCGCGACCCGGCTGCAGGTGCGGCGCCTCCTCGGCGGACAGCGCCTTGAAGCGAACCTTCGCCACGGCGAGCTCGCGCAAGAGGCTTTCGATCACGCCTTTGCCGTCGAAGAAGTCGAAGGCGGTCGGCTCCTCGTTCCACCCGGCGTCGCGCATCGCGCCCGCCATGGCGCCGGCGAGCCTGCGGCGCTCCTTGGGCTTCTTGCGCCCCTCGGCCGCAGAGAACACCACGCCCGTCTCGTAGATCTGAACGTTGCGCACCCCGCGGTTGCGATTGTAGGCGACCGAACGCAGAAGCCCGGGGACGATCGACTGGCGCATGGCCGACTGCTCGGCGCTCATCGGGTTGACGAGCTCGACCGGCTCGCCGAGGCCGAGCGCTGCGGCATCCATGCGCAGGCCGTCGAGTTCGCGCGGATCGGCGAACGAATACGTCATCACCTCGTTGAGGCCGCACGCGCGCATCGCGTCGTTCACGACGGCAAGCGCGCGCTCCTCGGCCGTGCGCACGCCGATGCGGCCGCGCCCGCCGGGCAGCGTCGAGGGAACGCGATCCATGCCCCACAGGCGCAGCACTTCCTCGTACAGGTCGATCTCGCGCTCGAGGTCGGGACGGAAGGTCGGCGC
>CAZBEP010000254.1:0-1280 GCA_964490925.1 uncultured Eggerthellaceae bacterium
TGTACTTTGGGCAATTTGGGATGATGGGGTGAGGAGGCGGCGCGGCGCGTGGGGCTGCTCAAGCGCTCCATCAAGTACCGCGCGATACGCGTGAGCTGGCACGACCCGGCCACGAGCGCCATCGAGGCGGTCATGAGCCGCGGCGGGCGCGAGTGCGCCGACCTCGTGGAGGCCGCGTGGCGGCGCGGCGCGCGCTTCGACGCGTGGACGGAGCTGTTTCGCGAGGACGCCTGGGAGGCCGCCGCGCAGGCGTGCGGGATCGACTTCGCGCAGGCCGCGGAGGCGTCGTGGGAGGTCGGCCGCGCGATGCCGTGGTCGCACGTGTCGGCGGGCGTCTCCGAGCGCTACCTCGCCCGCGAGCGCGCGCGGGCGGCTGCGGGCGAGACGACGGGCGACTGCACGTTCGGCCCGTGCACGGGCTGCGGGGCGTGCGAGGCGGTCGGCTGCGAGAACGGCCTCGCGGCGCCGCGCGTCGCGCTTGCCGCCGGCGCGGCGGGCGCCCCGAGCGCCGGCGGGTTGGCGGGTGCCCGGGGTGCCGCCGGCGGGTCGGCGGGTGCCCCGAGCGCCGACGCGGCGGGCGCCGTGCCCGGCGCGTTCGAGGGGGAGGGGGGCGGCGATGCCTGATCCGAGGCGGTTCCGGCTGCGCGTCGCGTATCGCAAGCAGGGGCGGCTCGCGATGCTGTCGCACCTCGAGGTCGCCCGCGCGCTCGAGCGGGCGGTTCGGCGCGCGCAGCTCCCGTTCGCGGTGAGCGAGGGCTTCTCGCCGCACATGAAGATCGCCTTCGGCGCGGCGCTTCCCGTCGGCGTCGGCGGCACGCGCGAGATCTTCGACCTTGCGCTCGTGCGCTACGTGGCGCCGGACAAGGCGCTCGCGGCGCTGCAGGCGGCGAGCGCGGACGACCTCATGGTGGGCGAGTGCGCCTATGTCGAGCCGGGCGCGCCGGCTGCCTCGGTCGCGTTTCCCGTGAGCACGTACCGGGCGGCGCTCTCCGCCGCTCCGGGGAGCCTCCCCGTGCCCGAGACGATCGAGGTCGTGCGCAAGAGGAAACCCAAGACGCTCGTCGTGGCCGACTATCTGGTGGGCGCGGTCGCCGTCGAGGGCGCCGTCGCGACGTTCTCGCTCGAGGCGAAGCCGACCGGGTCGCTGCGCCCCGACGTGTTTGTCGGCTCCTGCCTCGATGCGCTCAACGAGGGGTCTGCGGATCCCGTGCGGCTTTCGAGCCTGACGCGCATCGACCAGCGGGCGGCGCGGGCGGGCATGCCGCCACGGTGACGCCGGC
>CAZBEP010000254.1:1380-2889 GCA_964490925.1 uncultured Eggerthellaceae bacterium
CCGGCTCCGTCCGATCGCCCCGAAAGTATCCTCTCTATGCCTCCTTTCAGGAGAAACAGTGCGCATATGGCTCCTCTGCTATAGTTGGACGCGATAGGGTACGGATTCGAGCGCCGCATACGGCACGAGGGAGCAGCCTGTGAGCCCGCTGAACAAAAGGAAGCGAATAGCCGTCATCGTCGTCGCGGTGATCGTCGTGCTTCTCGTCGCGACCGCGACCGCCTTGGCGATGTGGGTCTCTTCCGTGAACGAACGGCTGCGCGGGGACGACGCCGAAAAGGTCAGCGACGTTCTCGTGGCGCGCGAGGAGTCCGAGCCCTTCTACATGATGCTTATCGGGTCGGACGCGCGCGCGGACGACTCCTCTATGGGGGCTCGCTCCGACACCAACATCGTCGTGCGGGTCGATCCGGAAAACAATCAGCTCACGCTCGTGTCCATCCCCCGCGACACCATGATCGAACTCGACGGCTACGGCACGCAGAAGTTCAACGCGGCCTACGCCTACGAGGGCGCGGCGGGCGCCATCCGGGAGGCGAGCGAGCTTCTGGGCGTCGACATCTCGCATTACGCGGAAGTGAACTTCGAAATGCTCGAGGGACTCGTCGATGCCATAGGGGGCGTCGACGTCGTGGTGGAGAGCACCATCGACGATTCGGACGCGGGCGACGTCGTCATCGAGGCGGGCGAGCAGCACCTCGACGGCGAGGCGGCGCTCGTGTTCGCCCGCAGCCGCTCCTACGTCGACGGCGACTTCACGCGCACCTACAACCAGCGCCTGCTCGTCGCGGCGATCGTCGAGAAGGTGTTGTCGCTTTCGGTGACCGACCTTCCCGGCGTCGTGCAGAGCGCCGCCGAATGCGTCACCACCGACCTCACGATCACCGACATCATCGCGCTTGCCTTGGAGTTCAAGAACGCCGACGGCGATCTGACGATCTATTCGGCGATGGTGCCGTCCACGACGGGGACGGTTGGCGGTATCTCGTACGTGTTCACCGACGAGGAGACGCTTGCCGAGATGATGGCGGTGGTGGACGCGGGCGGCGACCCGAGCGGGTTCACGGCCTCTCCCACGGCGTCGATCACGTCGGGCACGTCGGAATCGGAGGACGCGACGGGCGCAGGGGAGGAGTCGGAGCCCGACGTCAATGCGGACGAGGAGGCCGCAGACCCTGCCGTCGACGCCGATGCGCCGGACGACGGCTCTGGTGCGGTCGACGAGAGCGGCGGGGTAGGTGGCGATGCTTCCGACGGCGGGGCGGAAAGCCCATCGGAAGGAAGCGGCGCGACGGACGGCGAAACCGATTCGTCCGGCGAAGACGCGGAAAGCCCGACCGAACCGGAGGCGTCTGCCCCGGATGCGGGCGGGTCGGCCGACGGGGGTCAAACGGGCGGCTCCGAAGGCGATGGCGGCGTCGCAGGCGCGGAAGCGGAGTCGACCGGGGCGACGTAAGAAGCCGCGCCGTCGCCTCGCGCCACGCTTTCCGAAGGCTGCCCTCCGCACGC
>CAZBEP010000255.1:0-2880 GCA_964490925.1 uncultured Eggerthellaceae bacterium
CCTCGCCGCTGCGCAACTACCTGTCGATCGGCTGCAACCACTGCGACGATCCGGGTTGCATGGCGCACTGTCCCACGGGTGCCTACACCAAGCGCGATGCGGACGGCATCGTCCTGCACAACAAGGATGTCTGCGTCGGCTGCCGTTTGTGCGCTTGGGCATGTCCGTACAACGTGCCGTGCTTCGATGAAGAGGCCGGCGTTATGGACAAGTGCGACCTGTGCTACGAGCGCCAGGCGGAGGGGTACGAGCCCTACTGCGTCGAGAGCTGCCCGCTGTCGGCGATCAGCGTCATGGATGTGAGCGCGGTGCCGAGCGACTACCAGCGTGGAGTCGACGGCTACCCGGACGTGTCGCTGACTGGCGCGAATATCTACGTCAAGCTGCCCGCCGTTGTCGATCAGATAAGGAGGTAGCGCCATGGAAGAGATGCCTCTGCTCATATTCACCCTCATCGAGCAAACGACTGTTGGAGCCTTTGTCGCGCTCGTGGTCATGCACTTTGCCAGGAAGACGGAAAAGCAGGACGCCTTCAAGATCGGAATCATCCTGTTTGCCCTTGTCGTTATCGGCATGATCGCGTCGCTGTTCCATCTAGGACAGCCGATGCGCGCCATGAACGTCATGGCCGGCCTCGGGGTTTCGTGGCTGTCTCGTGAGATTCTTTTTGTCGGGCTGTTCGCGGTATGCCTGCTCGCCTACGCACTGTTGGAGAAGTTTGGCAAGGAGGGCGCGGCGAAGGCTGTCGGCGTCATCGGCGCCCTCTGTGGCATCGGTGCCGTCGTGAGCACGGGGCTTGCCTACATGCTTCCCGGCGTGCCTGCCTGGGATTCGATAGCGACGCCCCTGCAGTTCATTTTGACAGCGGTCGTGTGCGGCATTCCGCTCTACGGCGCGCTCGGGGCAAGTTTCGGCGGCTCGAAGAAGGCGGCAGCGTGGTGGATCGCCTTCGTCGTGTTGCTCATCACGCAGATTGCGATGCGCTACTTCTTCTACTCGGACATCGTGCTGCTGATCGATCTGGTGTGATAGAGTCGCGCTTGGCGGGCGGACATGCCGTTTTCGTGTGTCTGCCGCATGAGATATAAAAGGCGCGCATCCTCTCAAAGAGAGGGCGTCGCAAGAGCGAGATGATGCGGGTGTCTGCCCTGCGGGGCGGGCACCCTTTTGCATATTGGATATACTGGGTGTATGTATGGCGTCGAGAGAGGGGGCTCTTGAATCAGTCGGCGGCACATCTCATCACCCTGCTCTGCGCGGTGATCGCAAAGCTGGGAAAGGGCGTCGAGGCGAGCCTTCCCGATGGCTGCTCGACGCTCCACTACCGCGTGCTCGCTCAGCTGTCGCTTCCTGAAAGCCGCTTCCTGCGTCCGAACGAGCTTGCGCGGGCGCTCCTCGTGAAGCCGCTCGAGATAGAGGGAGCGCTCGCCTCCCTGCTGGTCGGTCGATGCGTTCGTCAGCTTGCCGGCGGCGACCGGTCTTCTGCTCGAAGAGAGACTCCCCTTGAATCGTATACCGCCACGCCGGAGGGGCTGCGACGCGCGGGGGCGGCGACCGAGCGCATCGGGATGTTTTTGACGGCTGCCTGCGCCCCTTTCGGCGAAGCCGACCGCGCGCTTGTGCGCGACTACTTCTATGAGATGCTCGTCAAGCCCGGAAGCTTCTTTTCCTGTCGTGCGACCTCGCTTATCGAGGGAGAGCCGATTCCCATCCCGTACTGCGTCACGGCGGTCTGCATGCTGGCCCAGACGGTCGGCGCGACGGCCAAATGCGATGCCGACCTGTCGTTTACCGACTTCCGCCTCCTCCTTGAACTGTATCCGAAGCGCCGTGGCGTGGTGAAGCGCCTGCGTGCCAAAGACCTAGTCGGCTATCTGCGCGTCGGCCGTTCGTACGTGTCTACGGCGGCGGCTCGGCTCGAGGCACGCGGCCTTATCGCCCGCATTCCCGATGATCGCGATGCCCGCGGCGTGCTTTTCGCCCTCACGCCCGCCGGCGAGCGGGTCGTGCTCGATGTCGGTGCCGACGTGTCCGTGCTCGTTGGCGGACAGCTGGGGCGAAGGGGTGCCGACCTCTCGCAGTTGCTCCGCATCCTGCGGATCTTCATGAAGGGTTCGGACCGTGCGCTCTCGATGCTTCGGGAGGATTCCCGATGAGCGCCGGGGATGCGGGAGCTTCGCTGCCGGTACGGGCGGGCATTGGTGCTGCCGGTGAGCAGGAGGGGGGAGAGCGGGTCGTCTGGCAATGCTGCTCGGTGAACTGCGGCTCGCGCTGCGCACTGCGGCTCCACGTGCGCGACGGGCGTCTGATCTGGGTTGAAAGCGATACGCGCCCTGAACTCGACGGCACCCCGCAGATGCGAGCCTGTCTGCGCGGCCGCTCGCTTCGCTCCTGGCTTGCGGCGTCGACAAGGCTCGACTACCCACTGCGCCGCATCGGCCCGCGCGGATCCGGACGTTTTGAGCGCATCTCTTGGGATGAGGCGCTCGATACGGTCGCGTCGGAGATCAGGCGCGTGATCTCCGAGTACGGCAACGAGGCGATTCTGTGCACCTATGCGACGGGGCTCTATCCTATCGATGGCTCGCCCTTCGAGCGGCTCCTGAACTGCCTCGGCGGCTTTTTGGGTATTTACGGCGACTACAGTTGCGCCCAGCTGCAGCAGGCCATGACCTACCTCTACGGCGACGACGGCTACTGGACGGGGTCGGTGCTCGGAGAGGCCGAGAACGCGGAGCTTGTCGTGCTGTTCGGAAACAGCCCTGCTGATACGCGCATGGGCGGCGCCGGGGCGGGCTGGGAGTTCGAGCAGGCGCGGGAGCGGGGTGGCTTCAGGCTTGTGTCGATCGACCCGCGTCATACTGAGACCATCGCCGGACA
>CAZBEP010000256.1:0-2878 GCA_964490925.1 uncultured Eggerthellaceae bacterium
AGACCCGAACGACCCAGGCGCAGAGGCGGCTACCGGCTACCGGACGGCTACCGGCCTCGCCGCGTGCGGCCGCCGAGCTCGCGCATCCCGTAGCGCGCCTGCGGAGGAGCCGGTTCGGCCTGGGCGGCAGACTTCTCGTCGGCGGATCGCGCCGGCGTATTTTCAACCTCGGACACCGGCGCGCCCTCGATCTCGGGAAGGTCGATCATCGCCGCACGGCGAGCAAGACGCAAACGCGCGCCCTCGGCGGCAGACCGCTCTTCGTCGCTGCGAGCAGAGCGGGCGCTTCGCGCCGGTCGGCGCCCGGCATATTCCCGCACCCCGCGCACCTCGCGCACGGCCTCTGCGGATTCGCTCTCGGCCGCCTCTTCGCCGTGCGCAGCGTCGTCTCGCCCATCGGCATCGTCGAGCACGAAACGCGTGCGCTTGCGCATCGGGGACCTGTCGTCTGCGCCCCCGGCCATCGCGCGCTCGGGATGCCGCGCAAGCTCGATGCGGATCCTTGCATACACCCAGACGAGCAGCACGAACAGGATGCTCATGATGATGAGGTAGGACAGCACCGCCCCCGGCAGACCCGTGAACTCGACGAGCAGCAACGGGATGAAAAGCGCGAACAGGAAGGTGATGAGGTAGACCGTCGTAACGTCGCGCTGGCGGCGCAGGATGGTGATCGTCTGGTAGAGGAAGTCGATGCCCGCCAGGGCGGCGCCGCCGACGAGCATGATGTAGGCGAGCCCGCGGAACTGTTCGAAGTCGATGCCGTAGAGAAAGCTCATCACCGGGATCCCCACCCAGGCCATGATGAAGGTGATCACTGCGGCGATGGCCACGATGACGAGCATCATCGCGACGATCACGAGGTCGAACCGGCGTCGCTTCGAGGCGTCCGCCCACACGCCCGCCATGCGCACGAGCATCGGCTTGTACACGAGCTGCGACCCCAAATGGATGAACTGCGCCGGGAAGTAGAGCGCGTTGAAGTAGAGCTGGTTGTCGTAGGACAGCACGCCTTCCATGACGAACTTCGGCATAGAGTCGATAAGCGTGTACATGAACAGCGCGATGAACAGCGGGAAGCAGTGCTTGAACAGCTCGATGACGCTGCCGAGCGACGGATTGCGCGACTTCGGCGACTCGAAGTACGCAAGCGGCACCGTGACGATGGCGAGCGAGAGCACCGCGACGACGGCCATCCCAAACGCCGCCGCCACAAGGCTGCGCGTGACGAACAGCAGCGCCGAGAACACCACGAGCACCGCGATCGAGCGCAGCGCCTGCGATATGCCCGCAAGATAGAGCTTGTCCACCTGCTGCAGGCGCCCTTCGTAGACGTCGGCCAATCCATCGACCATGCGGTAGACGAACACGCCCATGCACAGCAGAAACATCTCGTCGCCGTAGCCGCGGATAAGGCAGTACAGCACGCCGACGACCATCATGAGGGCGCACGTAAGGACGCGGTTGATC
The DNA here is from genome assembly GCA_964490925.1 of uncultured Eggerthellaceae bacterium. Classification (GTDB taxonomy): domain Bacteria; phylum Actinomycetota; class Coriobacteriia; order Coriobacteriales; family Eggerthellaceae; genus CAZBEP01. Next base: position 1,471 of record CAZBEP010000256.1, read on the forward strand.
TGGTAGTCGGCGAACGAGTGGCGCTCGTCGAGGTCGGAGACCTGATAGGTGCGCACGCCGAAGTTCGCAACGATCATCAGCAGATTCGCGACGACGAACGCCATGGAGAACATGCCGGCGCGCTCGGCGCCTACGGCCTGCGTGGCGACGATGGACAGGATGGGAAACACCATGCCCCATGCGCCGATGGCGACGGAGTTCCAGATGTAGTCGCGCGATGTGCGATGCGCCGCGTACTGGGCCTCCTGGCCGGCGAACGACTTCTCCGACACGGCGCCGAGCAGGCGGTTCGCCCATTGGTTCACCGCGCGCGTGATAAAGTTGGGCTTGTGCGGCTTGGCCTGCCTCTGCTTCCTCCTGGCGGCGCGGCCCGAGCCCCCGCCGTGCGCCCCCTTGCCGAGGCGGTACGTTTCGAGAGGGCTCCGAAAGCCGCCGCCCTCCTTTTCCGGAAGGTCGTCATCGCCGCCGTTCGCATCGGAGGTCGGCGAGTCGTCGCTGGTACGCGACCGGGCGCGGCGCGGCGCCAAACGGCGGGATCCGTCGTCCGAAGCGGTATCGGTATGGGCGGTGGTCTTGCGGTCTCGCAGTGCCATGCCTTTGTCGAGCAGCCCTTCTCCCTGCACGCCGCAGCGATGCGGCGCATTACGCGAAACGGCGCGGCGCCAAGCGCCGGCCGACGATGCTTCTATACAGATTATATGCCGTCGGCTCCGGCGCCCCCTTCGATCTCGCAAACCCCGCACATCTTTTGCGGAGCCCGCCCGACGACCCGCCCGACGACCCGCCCGACGGCGGCGGTGCGGTCGGCGGCGGTGCGGTCGGCGACGCAGCGAGGCGCCAGCCGCATCGACGGCGTCTAAAACCGCGAGAATCCCTCGGCGCAGCGCCCGCGCTCCATGCTCGCCGCGCCGATTGCGCTCGCGCCCCCATGCGTGCGCGCCCGCGTCGCCGCACGTCCCGTGCCTGGTGTCCCCCGAGCAGTGCGCCCCCATGCGTGTGCGCCCGCATCCCCCGCACCCACCGAAGTCGCCCCTTGCGCGCGCTTCGGGGCTTCTGCTATCATGCCCCGCCAGAAACCGTTGACGAGGAAGTAACGGCGGCGGCGCGCTCACAGAGAGCCGGGGGCGCTGGGATCTCGGCAGAAATGCGAACCGTCAAATGGTCCTCCGAGGGCTCGTGCGAACCGCGCGACGCGATGGGTCGCCAGGCGTTCCGAACGCCGGGCGCTCCCCGGCAGCCGAGCGCGCAGTAGTGCGGGACGGGAGCTCCCGTGACAGAGCGGGAATGTGTTCGCATTCCGCCGGCGTTCGGCCGAGCCATCGACCGCCCGCCCGACGCATGCGACGCACTCCGTGAGTGGGCGCATACGCGTCAAGCAGTGGTGGCACCGCAGGAGCTTCGCTCTTGT
>CAZBEP010000257.1:0-2858 GCA_964490925.1 uncultured Eggerthellaceae bacterium
GCCTGGCAGGCGAGCGCTATACCCTCGTCCAGCGCGACGGCGCGTGGTACTTCCTCGCGACCGACCCCGACCCGGTCTTTACCGACATTGACTACGAGGGGGCGACCTCGTGGGGCTGGGCGGCGGAGTGGGTCACCCAGGCCGCGAGGCTCGGCCTCATGACCGGCTACCGCGACGTGGCCACCCAGGAGCTCACCGGCGAGTTCGGCCCGGCCGACCCCGTGACGCGCGGCCAGGTGGCGGTCGTGCTCTACCGGGCGATCACCGGGGCGGCCGACGACGAGGCGTGGGGCGCGAACGAGACGCCCTCGACGGAGGCCGACGTGGTCGAGCCCAACTACTACACGAACGCCCTGAACTGGGCGTACGAGAGCGGGATCATGACCGGCGACGAGGATCCGGTGACGGGCGAGCCCCTCTACACCTTCCGTCCCAGTGACACCGTCACCCGCCAGGAGCTGGCCGCCATGGTGTGGCGGGCGGCCGGCGAGCCCGAGGCGACCGACGGGGGTGCGGCCTACTCCCTGTGCGCCGACGCCGGCTCCGAGTACGCCTACGCGACCGACGCGCTCAAGTGGACGGCGAGCGTGGACGTGCTCTCCGGCTCCGACGAGCTCGACGGCAACAAGTACTTCAACGCCTTCGACGACGCGCTGCGCGGGCAGGCCGCCAAGGTATTCGTGCAGGCGCTGGACTACCTGGAGAGGTAGGGAGGCTGACTCGTCGGCCTATCGTGGATCACGCGTCCCGGCGGATCGCTCTGCCGGGACGCGCGTCGTTTCGGGCCTATAATCGTTCTTCGCAAGCGCGCAGCTCGTCAAGGAAGGGCGCACGGTGGGAAAGAAGCGGAAGGGGTCGAAAAGCGCGAAGCCTGCATCCCGCAGCGCCTCGTCGATCGGCGGTGCGCAAGAGAAGGGGAAGGGCGGGTCTCGCCACGCCGATTGCGCGCCGCGTGAATACTTCGACTCCCGTCTTGGCGCATCGGGGGTCGCCTTCCTGGTTCTGTTTGCTGTGCTGCTCGTCTGCCAGGGCGGCTATTTCCCTGAAGCCGCCTGCGTCTGCGGCATCGCTGCGGGTCTTGTGGCGCTGCTGCTGGCGGTGAGGGGGCGGCTCGCGTTGCGGGGCGCGCCCCTCGTCCCGACTGCCTTTGCCCTCGTTGGATGCGCATGCCTGATCGGCTCGGCCTGCGCGGGCATGACGCTCGGGATGGCCTCGGCAGCCTCATCGTGGTTCGCCGTCGCCGCCGTTGCCCTCGTCGGAGAGGCGGCGATGTCGGAGAGCCGGCAGGGCGTCGTGCGGGGGTTCTGCTGGGTCGGCGTCGTTGCCGCATTCGCCGGCCTTCTCATGTACGCCCAGTTCGTGCCGATCGAGGGATCGGTGAACGCCGGCAGGCTCCAGTTCCTGTTTCAGTACGCAAACGCCGCGGGAGTCTTTTTCGCTGCGTGCGCGCTGCTCTGCTCGTTCGCGGGAGGGCGGCTCCGGTCGTTTGCGGCTGCGCCGATCTGCGCCTTGTTGCTCACGCAGTCGATGGGGGCGGTCGCGGTTTTCGCCGCAGCCGTCGTGGTCGTGGCGGCTCTGCGGCTTCGCGCGGGCGACCGCGATCTCGTGCGCGCTCTGCTTGCCCAAACGGTCATCGGCGTTGCGGCCTTTGCGATCTGCGCAGCGGCGGGCGCAGGCTATCTTGCTGGAATCGCGACTGCGGCGCTGCTCGTGGCGGGCATCGCCTATCCGAGAATCGAGCGCGTCCTGCCGCCGGTCGGCGCTTTAGGCGGCGTGCTCGTCCTCGCCGTCGCCGCTGTCGCGGCCCTTCTTGCGGCGACGGGGCGCCTCGTCGAGGCGTCTCAGACATTCATCGAGCGCTTCATTCAGATGGGGGATGCCTTCTCCCTGCTCATGATGTCGCCGCTGTTCGGCATCGGGGCCGACATGTGGCAGTTCGCCTACCCCTTCGTTCAGAGCGCGCAGTACGTGGCGAACGTCGTTCACGGCAGTTATATGCAGATCGCGCTTGACGGAGGCTTCGTTGCGCTCGTCCTCGTGCTGGTCGCCGTTGTGGGCGGGGCAGCGCATCTGGCGCGTCAGGTGCGCCGGGAGCCGCCCGACGACGGCGCGGCGTCGTCTCCACGCGCCGGCGCGAGGCGCGGAGATCCGCCTCCCGCTGCCGATCGAGGTTGCGACCAGGGACGCCTCGCAGCGGCCCTCGTCGTCGCCGTGCATGCCGCCATCGACTTCGATTTGCAGTTCTCCGCACTTGCCGTGCTTCTCGCGTTTCTGCTCGCCGGCGCCCGCATCCCGCTTCCGCGCCTTTGCCCTGCGGCGGGCGGCGAGCCCTCCGCCGAGCGCGCGCCGCGACGCATGCCGCGAGCCGCTGTCTACGCCGTTTGTTGCGCTTGCGCCGTTGCCGCGAGCGCCTTCGGGCTGCGCTGCGGCTTGGAGCTGTCCGCCATCGAGGCCGCCGGAGAGGCGGGCGACGTCGCCGGGGTGCAGGAGCGCCTTGCCTCCGACCTCCTCGCCGAGCGCGATGTCTCCGCCCAGACGGCGCTTTTGCGCGCGTACGTCGAAACGGGCGATCCGGCGGCAGAAACCTGGGCCGAGGATCACGGCATCGCGACCTGGGAGCAGGCCATCCTCTGCGCCAACGCGCTCATCGCTGCGGACGATGCCGACGGAGCCGCCGCCGTGCTCGTGGCAGAACTCGAGTGCGAGCCGCTCAACCCCCAGCTCGGAGAGGCCGTCGACGACTACTTCGAGGAGGCGGGCGCTCCCGCCTCGGTTGCCGACCGCTACGAAGCCGCCGTCGCGCGGGCCAACGAACTCATTGAGCGCTGGCCGGCGAGCCTGCTCTCGAACCAGGAGCT
>CAZBEP010000258.1:0-1174 GCA_964490925.1 uncultured Eggerthellaceae bacterium
ACATCACGTTCACCGCGTTTCTCGGGGTGACGAGGGCGGAGCGGATTGACGATCAACGGCGGTTCCTCGACGCGCAAATCATTATCGAGCCGATCCCTCTTATGGTCGACGATGCGGTCGCTGCAGTCTCGAAGAACTCACGCACCGGCGCGATTGTTGAGGAAAAGTCCTCTTTTGCACAGTGTTGCGCTTTCGGTTCCGCTCGGGCCGCGCTGCTATAATTCTGCATTGACATAGCACGCCCGCGAGAGGGGTCCTGCGGGGCGCCGTGCTCTCGCGGACGCAGTGGTTCCGTGCGGCTCTCCGCAGGGCGGGATCGAACCGCCACCATGTGCGTCAACCACCATGTGCGTCAAGAAGGGATTGAAGATGCCGTCTGCGTCGCGCACGCCGTGGGACGGAGCGCCGGAATCCGACATCGCGCCTGCCCAGGCGCTCGTCGCCCGGGCGCACCGCATGGCCTACGAGGCGAGGCACGCCCCGCTCGGGAGCGAGGCGGCGTTCTTCAATCGCTACGAGCACGCCCGGCGCCCGCGCTGCGGGTCGGGCTTCATCCGCTGGAGCGGGTTCGACGTGCGCGGCATTGGGCGCTGGCCGCCCACGCGCCGCACGTCGCGCGCGACAAGGGGAACGCCCGCAACATGCCGGTCGAGAGGCTCGGGCTCGTGAGCGAGGCCTGCGACTCGAGGCTGCTCGTCCCGCTGCTCGATCGCGACAACCCGCTCGGGGACGTCGCCCGCCCACGCTTCCTGCCGAAGGGGTTCCCGAGCGCCCACAGGGGGTTCGACAGGGGCGACCTGCAGGACTGGTTCGGCCTGCTCGGCGTCGTCGTGAACCCGCCGAAAGAGGTCATGGCGAAGGCGGCCATGATCCTCGACCGGGCAATGGCCTCCCCAAAAACGCTGAGATACAGGAGGGAATTCTATGAGGAAAGGACCGGATAGAATACCTGTACGTCATAGGGAGGTGCAACACTGTGCAAAAGAGGAGTTTTTGCAGTTCAAGACGTTCGGGAAGCACAAGGTGTCCGACGACCGGGTGGTCGTGTGCGCCGGCAACCCGATCAAGTGCAACCGCAACGTGCACGAATTCGACATCATGACGCTCGACCGCATGCGCGAGATCGACGCCGAGCCGAGCTACGATGCCCGGAAGGCCTATGCGCAAAACGCCG
>CAZBEP010000258.1:1274-2836 GCA_964490925.1 uncultured Eggerthellaceae bacterium
ATGACGATGACCCCGCACCCAGGCTCGAAGCTGCGCGAAGAGGCGGAGGCGGGCGCGTTCGAGCTTGCTCCCGAGTCCGAGGTCATGCGCGACGTCGCGACCTTCATCGGCGGCCTCGACGTCGAAGCGGCCATCGTCGGGTCGCACGACTCGAACCTGTTTCGCATAGACGGGCTTTTGCCGCGCGATCGCGACGGCATGGTGGCGACGCTGCTCATGCGCGCAAAGCAGGTCGACGACGAGGCGATGGGGAGGTTGCGGATGCGGATGGTCGCGATGTAGCGTTCGGGTAGCGTCCACCTGCGGCGGAGGCGCCGCAGGCGCGCTGCCCTTTGTTTTCGGTATCCGGCTCGGAATATGCTACAACTCGTGCCGCAAGGGGCGCGAGAAGCATCCCGATTCCGAGCGGCAGGAATGCCCGATCAGGGTCGCCTCCCCGCTCATCTGAGCCCCATCGCGCGGCGAGGGCTTCCACCCGAATGCGGGCGAGCCGGCTTCGCGCCGCCCCCCGCGCCCCCTTCGACCATCCGCTCGCTATCCGCCCGCTGCCGCATTCTGTTGGTTGGCAGTGAATTCACCTGATCGCATCGGCGAAATCCCTTTCGTTCTTTTATAATGGACGCTTCGAACTCTGACTGCGACACGAAGGGGGTGTAAGTTCATGCCGAGGCTCCAGATCATGGACACTACGATCCGCGACGGACAGCAGAGCTTGTGGGCGACGCGCATGCCGGTCGGCGACATGCTTCCGATTCTGGGTAAGATGGATCGCGTTGGCTACTGGGCTATCGAGGCTTGGGGCGGAGCGACGTTCGACACGTGCCTGCGCTTCCTCGACGAGAACCCGTGGGAGCGCCTGCGCTCCATCAAGGCGCAGACCCCGAACACGCCGCTGGCGATGCTCTCGCGCGGTCAGAACCTGGTAGGCTACAAGCACTACTCGCGCGACATCGTCAACCACTTCATCAAGGCGGCGAAGCGCAACGGCGTGCACGTGTTCCGCGTATTCGACGCCTTGAACGACATCCGCAACATCGTCGACAACGCCGAGGCCATCAGGGAGTGCGGCGGGCACTTCGAGGGCGCGATCTCGTATACGATCTCGCCCGTCCATACGCTCGACAGCTTTCTCGAGTTCGGCCAGAAGCTCAAGGAGCTCGGCGCGGACTCCATCGCCATCAAGGACATGGCGGGCATGCTCACGCCGTATCGCACCGAGCGCATGATCAAGGCCTTCAACGCCGAGATCGGCCTGCCCATACACATCCACTGCCACTACGTCGGCGGCATGGCCCCTGCCAACATCCTCAAGGCCGCCGAAGCCGGTGCGGCGATCGCCGACACGGCCCACGCCCCGCTCGCGTTCGGCAACTCCCACCCCGCCGTCGAGATGATCGTCGCGGCGCTCCAGGAAAGCCTCTACGACACCGGCCTCGACCTCGACCTGCTGTTCGAGATATCCGACTACTGGGAAGAGGTTCGCAAGCGCGGCCACTACAAGCGCGGCGTGTCCTCGCTCATGCACATGAAGGTTTACTCGCATCAGGTTCCCGGCGGCATGA
>CAZBEP010000259.1:0-2822 GCA_964490925.1 uncultured Eggerthellaceae bacterium
GCTGGGAAGCGCAACATTATGGGCGACTTCATTGGAGACGGGCGGAATGGATCGATCGGCGTTTCCCAAGGGAGGGGAAGGCGGGCGGGTTCTGAAGTGCAAGCGTGGAACGCGCGATACGGGCTTGTCGTCCCGGTGTCGGCAACCCGCAGGCGCGGACGGCGAGCTGCGTCTGCGATGCGGCCGCGACGGGAAGATCGCTCCCGGCATCGACGCGCTCGGCAAAGCGGGCGGCCGCCTCGCCCAGACGCCCGATGTTAGAATGAGGACGCAGCGAATCGAAACGGCGGTCCGAAAGGGGGCGCGCATGTCGGCCGACAGCGACGACGGCTTCGCCTACGAGCCGGCGTGCGCGCACACGCCTGCCGCCGCTCGCGAACATTACTGGGCGGTCGCCATCGGCCTGCAGGCCGTCGATGGGCTCGAGGTGTCACCCTACCTGCGCAGCCTTGCCAACGACTACCAGCGCGGAACCCGCACGCTCGACGAGACGGGTGCGCTCATCCGGAGCTACCACGGCGTAAGCGCGCCCGACAAGCACGACGCAGGCGCGCCCGGCGGGCAGGACGTCGCGCCCGGCGAGACGCGCTCGGCCTCGCGCGAGGCCGACCTCGTGAGCCAGCGCATCGCAGAGCTGCTTGCGAAGGCCGCCTTCTACCTCGCGCCCGGCATCCTCGCAGACATCCATCGCTACCTGTTCCAAGACTTAGACCCGCACACGTACCGCCCCGGAGCCTTCAAAACCGAGCGCATGGTGAAGCAGGAAGATATCCTCAACGGCGACAGCGTGCTCTACGCCGACCCGATCGCGTACGAAAGCTCGCTTGCCATGGCGTTTGCCGCCGAAGCGGGCGCGTCGTACGGCCTCAGCCTGGTCGGAGGCGATCTCGCCCGCTTCTGCCATACCGTCGCGTTTCTGTGGCAGATCCACCCCTTCTGGGAGGGCAACACGCGCACCGTCGCCGTGTTTTCAGAGCTCTACCTCAACTATCTGGGCTTCTCCGTCACAAACGAGCCTTTCGAGCGGCATTCCCGCTACTATCGAGACGCCCTTGTGCGCGCGATGTACCGCAACGGCCCCGCCGGCATCCTTCCCGACGAATCCTTCTTGGTCGCGTTCTACGACAACCTTGTCAACGGCGCCGAACGCAGGCTCGACCGCAGCCTCCTCGCATGTCCGGTGCTGTTCGAGCATCCCGAGCTGCTTCGCAACGTGTCCCCCGACGAGGCGCTCGCGCGCCAGCCTGCGAAATAACGAAATAGCGTGCCGCCGGCCGCCGCCCTCGGCTCCTTGCAACCGCGCGGCGTTCGCTTACAATGTTTCCTCGCAGCCATCGACGCGGCAGGCGCCCCGCGCCGCGCCGCAGAAAGCGAGCCAGCCATGCAGCTCACCGACGAGCAGTTCTCCCTCCTCAAGGAGTCCTTCAAGACGCTCAAGGGTCGCTCCCCCTTCTACGCGAAGAAGTTCGACGGCATCGATCTTTCCGACGTCCAGACCCAGGCCGACTTCGAGAAGCTTCCGTTCAGCGAAAAGGCCGACCTGCGCGCCGCCTACCCGCTCGGGCTGCAGGCCGTCCCCGACGAGGAGGTCGTGCGCATCCACAGCTCGTCGGGCACGACGGGCACGCCGGTCATCATCCCCTACACCGCCCAAGACGTGGACGACTGGGCGGTGCAGTTCGCGCGCTGCTACGAGACGGCCGGCATCACGAAGGCCGACCGCATTCAGATCACGCCGGGCTACGGCCTGTGGACGGCGGGCATCGGCTTCCAGCTCGGGGCGGAGAGGCTCGGCGCGATGGCCATCCCCACAGGTCCGGGCAACACCGAAAAGCAGCTCACGATGATGGAGGACCTGGGGAGCACGGTCATCGGGGCAACGAGCTCGTACGCGCTGCTGCTCGCCGAGGAGATCTCGCAGCGCGGCATCCGCGACCGTCTCAAGCTGCGCAAGGGCGTCATCGGCTCCGAGCGCTGGGGCGAAAAGATGCGCGCCCGCATTTCCGGCGAGCTCGGCATCGAGATCTACGACATCTACGGCCTCACCGAGGTGTACGGCCCGGGCATCGGCATCTCGTGCGAGGCGCATCGCGGCATGCACATCTGGGACGACTTCGTATACGCGGAGATCGTCGATCCAAAGACCGGCGAGACGCTGCCCGACGGCGAGACGGGCGAGCTCGTGCTCACGACGCTGCGCAAGCAGGGAGCGCCGCTCGTCCGATACCGCACGCACGACCTCACGCGCATCGTCCCCGGCGCGTGCACGTGCGCCCACGGCGACCGGCATCCGCGCATCGACACCCTCGTCGGGCGCACGGACGACATGTTCAAGGTGAAGGGCTGCAACATCTTTCCCGCCCAGGTGGAGGAGGTCATCGCCATCACCAACGGCACCTCGTCGGAATACCAGGTGATGATCGAGAACATTTCGGGCAAGGACATCCTCACGGTGCTGTTCGAAACGCCGCTCGAAGGCGACGAGAAGGCGCGCTGCGAAGAAGAGCTCGCGATGATCTTCAAGGCGAAGATCGGCTGCACGCCCGACGCGGTCGGCGTGCCGATGGGCGAGCTGCCCCGATCCGAGAAAAAAACCAAGCGCATCTTCGACAGCCGCTACTGAGCGCCGCCAGGCCGCCGCTTTGGACGGGCGGGCGGCGCGCCCGGGAGGGGGCAAAGCGGCAACTCGTCCGCTCGGGCGGCCGGGCGCGGGCGGCAACTCGTCCGCGAGGGCGGCCGGGTGCGGGCGGCACGCGTCCGGGGGGGCGCCAGCGGATCGCGGCGTTTTCGCCACGAAACGACGGGTAGGGCGCCCCGCCCGC
>CAZBEP010000260.1:0-2750 GCA_964490925.1 uncultured Eggerthellaceae bacterium
TACCGACGCTTTGCACGAGGCCTTCGGCTTTCGAACCGACTACGAGATCATCTCCACTTCGGATATGAGAAGAATCTTCAGGCACGGCAAAAACTGCTAGCTCGGTACCACACTTCCTCCTGCTCGAGGAGAGTGAAAACAGCCGTTATCACCTGCGATTATGTAGATCATGTGACCTGCAAAGTGTCAAATTCGGGATTATATCGGCCGTTTTGCAAGCAATTCATTTATGCATCAGCCGATTTGGTTGACTACCCTGGTCAACAACTCTTCCTTTTCCCCTCTGTAAGTGGGGAGACGAAAGAGAACCAAACGACCTACCTCCAAGATCCTTTCAGTTGTCATCCTAATCTGGTTATTGCTTTGTCTCAGACGAATCGGCGAGCATTTGGATGCTTAATTACAAATGTTTTGCCGGATCTGCATATAGACCCAGACGGATCTCAGTGCTTTCCCCTTTACTGGTACGAAGAGCGTGAGCAGACGGGAGGGCTGTTCGGAGAAGAAGCAGGCGGCTACACCCGCCACGACGCTATCACCGATGAGGCACTTTCGGTGTTCCGCGCGGCCTACCCGCATGTCTTCGTGGGGCGCTACAAGAAAGACGGCGGTGAGGAGCTTTCCAAGGAAGACATCTTCTACTACATCTACGGCATCCTGCACTCACAGGAGTACCGCGACCGTTTCGCGATGAACCTCAAGAAGGAGCTGCCACGCATTCCACTCGCGGAAGACTTCGCCGCATTCTCCCGAGCAGGGCGTGCGCTCGCCAAGCTGCACCTCAACTACGAAACGGTGGAGCCGTGGGCAGGCATCGATGAGGATGGCGATTCCGCCGACCCCGGACGCACGGAGAAGATGCGTTTCGGCAAGTGCAAGAAGACCGAGGAGAATCCTCGCGGTATCGACCGAACTGTGCTGCACGTATCCGAGTGCATGACGCTCAGGAACATCCCCGAGGAGGCGTATGATTACGTGGTGAACGGGCGCTCGGCTATCGAGTGGCTCATGGATCGCTATCAGGTGCGCACCGACAAGGACTCCGGCATCGTGAACGATCCCAACGACTACTCCGACGACTCGCGCTATATCGTCGAACTCGTTGAGCGCATTGTGACGGTCTCCATCGAGACAATGGAGATAGTGCGTGCTCTCCCACCGCTCAACGAGAAGCCCCAGCCTTCCAACTGGCCTTTTGCGTGGAAGGTCAATAAGTAGCGGCCGATAAAAAACGGCAGTAGCGACCTGAAACGGGCTTGCAGGCGAAGCGCTTTCCTCCGATAATAAAAGGCGAACAAATCAGGCGATAGGTTTAGAGGAAATCGTGAAAACAGATCTTGTAAATCGTCCAAACTATATCAATTGGCTCGATCGCTGGCGCGACAAGGATGTCATCAAGGTCGTAACCGGTCTCAGGCGCTGCGGCAAGTCGAGCGTGCTTTCTCTCTACCAGGCGCGCCTTCGCGAAGAGGGGGTGCCGGACGAAAGCATGCTCTCCATCAACTTCGAGAGCATGGATGAAGCATACCCCGAAACGCCGCACGAGCTGTATCGCTACATCGTCGAACGACTTGCGCCGGGCCAAAACTACGTCTTCCTCGACGAGGTTCAGCACGTCGAGAACTTTGAACGCGTCGTGGACGGCCTGGCCGTGCGCGATGACGTCGACCTCTACATCACCGGATCAAACGCCTACTTCCTGTCCGGCGACCTCGCGACGCTGCTCACGGGTCGCTACGTCGAGCTGCGAATGCTCCCGTTCTCGTTCGCCGAGTTTCTTTCCGCCCAGCAGGAGGGCTGCAACGCCGAGGAGGCCTTCAACCGCTACCTGACCTACGGCGGCATGCCCTTTGCGGCAACGCTTGAAGACCCAACCTCGATCTCGGATTACCTGGGAGGCGTGTTCAGCACCATCGTGCTCGAAGACGTCGCCCGTCGTCATCCCCGCATCGACATGCGCGCATTTCAAGATCTCGCGGCGTTTATTGCCGACAACGTTGGGAACATCTCGTCGCGCAAGCGGATTGCGTCTGGCCTCTCGACGGCGGGCAGCGCCATGACGGCGTCGACCGTCGGAGCATACCTCGACGCGCTCATCGAGAACTACCTGCTATTCAAGGTAGACCGTTACGACCTCAAAGGGCGCGAATACCTGCAGACGCTTGAGAAGTACTACCTTGGCGATTTGGGGTTCAGGTTCTGGCTTCTTGGGAAGGCGCAGGGCGATGTCGGGTGCCGCCTGGAGAACGCGGTCTACCTCGAGCTGCTGCGGCGGTATCGCCGTGTGGCAATCGGCAAGCTTGGTGCGGAGGAGGTCGATTTCGTGGCGATGGGCGACGACAGGCCGCACTACTACCAGGTGGCGCTTTCTATCCTTGACGACGAGACGCGCGCAAGGGAGTTTGCTCCCTTTGCCAAGATCCAGGACAACTACCCCAAAACCGTCCTTACCCTCGATCGCATAGGGACGGGCGACTATAACGGCGTGCAGCACGAAAACGTCATCGACTGGATGCTGCGCGAGGGGTGATTGGTGGCTGAGAGACACACCAGTAAACCGTGGATACAACAACAGTTCACGCGTAATATTCCGCGTCAGCTTCTAACACCTCGAATCGACTATTTTGCACAGGCTGTGTTTTCTGAATACACGAACAGGCAAAACGCTATTCAAGAATAGAAACCTTTTCCCGCCAAACTTGCGCAAAAAGAACCCTTTCGTCTTGCAGCCACCAACCGAATCTAAGCGC
>CAZBEP010000261.1:0-2731 GCA_964490925.1 uncultured Eggerthellaceae bacterium
AAAACCCGATGGCGGAGCCCCTGGGAGGCCGCAGGCTCATTGATCATCGTTTCCTTAAAGCGCAACTTCGTCGTAGTCGATGCCCGCCTCGGCGCGTAGCCAGTCGAAAAGCTCTTCGCAGCTCCGTGCGGGCACAACCGCGCTTTCGAATCCCTCCCGGTCGCGCGTGACGATGCAGTCCGCCTTCAGGCCGAGGGCGGCCTCAAAGAGCAGTGCGTATTCCAGGTCGCCCCAAGCCGTCGCGAGCATGTGGTCGATGTCGAGGCCGGTCGCGGCATACACGTTCACAAACGACCGCAGCCCTCTCAAGCGCTCGAGAGCCGAAGGGACAAGGCTTTTCGTCCCGCCGTTCGACAAGACGCATATCAGCTCAGTGACCTGCGACGACGTGATCCATAAATCGAAATCTCCGACGAAGCCCGCGATCATGGGCAACCGCGCCTTTTCGTAGAACGGATCGCGGGCGTTGAGGTAGTCGATGACGACGCTTATCGGAAGCAAAGTTTCGGCCGGCGAGAAACTCGGCGCTGCCGTCTTTGATGAGGCGGTCGTAGAGCAGGTTGGTCGCCCGCGACGCGGCCAGCCCGCTTCGCTTCAATATGCGTCCGCCGCAAAGCTTCTTCTCCTCGTCCATGCGGCCGGTAACCATGGCCTCGTTCACGACGCCCCCCGTCTTGCGCGAGCCCGCCTTCCGGCAACACGCTCAGTACACACTATATGTACAACATTCGCGGCGCGTCTTTCGGAAAGGGCGCAGCGGGTGCTCGGGCGCATCGGGCGCATCGGGGCGCTTTCCGTATATCGCTGCGGTCGAATGCGCTCGCCAAGTCGCGGTCGGATCGCCGCCGGAACGAAACAAACCGGGGCTCCAGAGTCGCACTGAGACCAGCGGCAGGGTCTGTCGCGTTCAGGTCGGCGTCAACTCGGTAGCTCGGTAGCCGAGGCGAAGGCTCCATGCAGAAAATTCCCCGAGAGGGAAGTGTAGACTTTTCGCGCAATATGAGGGACAATCTGTCCGCGCTTTTGAAAAGTGCGGTTCAGCTGCCGCCTTGCTTTGGCGGGGGCGGATCGGGAGATGCAAGACGAGAAGCCTGCGCTTCGCGCCTTGCAGATGGGGGCTTCGCAGCCCGACTTCCCTTCCCGCTCCCAGCCGATCAAGCAGGACGGCGTTTCCGCACGGGGGGCGATCGCATCGCCGACACGGCAGGATGCCTGACCGAACCCTCTGCGGAAGGCTGAAACGGGACATATCCCGGCTCGAGAAGATGGTGCCGCTGGCGGATCTTCGTCTGAACCGGGGGGATGAATATTTCTTCGCTTTTGCGAAATCGGCAGTGTGTTTGCATGCCGTTCTTTCGCTTTCTGCGAAGGCGAAAGGGAGCGGAAGCCGTGACGGGCTGGTACGTGATCCAGGTGCAAACCGGATGCGAAGAGACGGTTGCTGCAAACATTCGGCAGGTTGCAAGCGACGGGGTCGTGAAAGAGTGTTTTACGCCCCGTTGGCAGACGCAGCAGAAGCTACGGGGCGAATGGCGCTACGTGGTGCGCAACCTGATCCCCGGATACGTGATAGCCGTCTCCGACGCGCCAGAGAAGCTCGCGTCGAGCCTGCAGCTCGTACCGGGACTGCGCAAAATCCTCAAAAGCGGAGAAAAGATCGTCCCCCTGGCAGCTGACGAAGTGGAGTGGTTCAACCGATTCACGCAGCGCGGCGAGCGCATCGTGCCGATGTCTTCGGCGATCAAGGAAGGCGACGAGGTGATCATCACCGACGGGCCGCTCCGCGAGCAGTGCACGAAGATCACCCGGCTCGACCGACGGAGATCGACCGCCTACATCGAGATCAGCATTCTGGGTCGCACGAAGGAAGTCCCCGTTGGGTTGAAAGTCGTCGCGAAAAGGGGCGGATGAGTCTTTTGGGCGTCGAAACGTCAAAACAGGCAACGAACAGGGGGGGGGTCTTTTGCGCGGGGAGGCCGCTACGCATCGACGCTGCTCGAAGTGGCGCAGATCCCCTTCGCGTGCTCAGAGGGCGCTCACCGAAAGCTCTTCTTCCTGAAGGAAGGCGGTCGGCGCATTGCTGGCTTGCGCACGATGTCGGCGAGCATGTCACGTAACAAGGTGTCAAGAGATTCAAACAGGTGCTTCGGAACTATCCGAGGCACCTGTTTTTGTGTACGGTCGCAAGCCGCGCAGGGGCTGCAGGAGCGCGAGTGCCCGGCGATTCGGTGAGCGGTTCTAAAGTCATGGGCGCGGAGTCCGCGTATCCCAGGGCGGAGGCGGTACCTCCCGAGGCAGATACGGACGGGTCGGCTTCTGCGGCCACCCGTGAGGGGGGCATCGAAGAGGATGTCGATCCCCGGGTCGCCGAGGCGGTCGAGCGCCTGAGTCGGCGGGTCGGCTACCGCTTCGCCAAGCGGGCCTTCGACGTCGCCTTCAGCCTGCTCGTGCTCGTCGGCCTCTGCTGGCTGTTCGCGGCCGTCGCCGCCGCCGTGAAGGTCGACGACCCGAAAGGGCCGGTCCTGTTCAAGCAGAGGCGGGTCACCAAGGGCGGGCGCGAGTTCGACATGTACAAGTTCCGCTCGATGTCGCCCGACGCCGAGGGGCGCCTGGCGGAGCTCGCGGGGAGGAACGAGAAGACCGGCCCCGTGTTCAAGATGCGCGACGACCCGAGGGTCACGCGCGTGGGGCGCGTGCTGCGCAAGCTCTCCCTCGACGAGCTGCCCCAGTT
>CAZBEP010000262.1:0-2724 GCA_964490925.1 uncultured Eggerthellaceae bacterium
TCGGGCGAGCAGCGCTCGAACACCGTGATGCCGTCGAGGTGGTCGATCTCGTGCTGCATGCAGCGTCCGAGCAGGCCGTCGCCCTCGAGTTCCCACAGCTCGCCGTCGAGGTCGTAGTAGCGCACGCGCGCCCAGGGCGGCCGCGCGACGGGCACGCTGACGCCCGGACACGACAGGCAGCCCTCGTCCTCGGTCACCGGGTCGCCCTTCGTCTCTATGATCTCGGGGTTCACGAAAAAGATCGGGTTTTGCTCCTCGCCTTCGTCGCAGTCGATGACCACGAGGCGCGAGAGCACGCCCACCTGCGGCGCCGCGAGGCCGCATCCGTTGTGTTTGTACATGGTCTGCGCCATCTGCTTCGCGAGGCGCTTGAGTTTCTTGTCGCCCGGCTCGCACGGCTTGCAGACCGTATTGAGCAGCGGATCGGGCGACTGAACGATAGAGAGCATGTCGTTTCGTCCTTTCAGTGCCGTTTTGACGGCATTTTCCCCGGGAAACGCGGCGGCGTCCACCCCGCCGGGCGACGTCGTGGCGCCGGCGGCGGGCGGCGGGAGGCGAGGGCGGGAGGCGAGGGCGGGCGGCGGCCGGGGGCGGCGGGGCGGCGGCCGCGGGCGGCGGCCACCCCGCGCGCCCGACCGGCGCCGCCGGAGCAGCCCCGCGCCCGACCGGCGGCTCCGCACGCTCGGCTTCTTGACGGACGCGCCTTTCCCGCGTCCCGCGCATCACGCCATTGCGCGCAGGCGCGGCGCGGCATCCGCACGGATCCGGCAGGCCATGCGCTCGAGGTCGTCCACGATGCGCGCCTCGCCTTGCGATGCCGCCGCAAGCGACTCGAGCGCGCGATCGAGCGCCCCCGCAAAGCCGTCGCGCAGCTCATCGCAAAACGACCGGCACAGACGGCTCGGCACGCCGATCGAAGCGGCCGCCTCGGCGATGTCCTCGGCATCCACATCGTCGATCCGCCCGCTCGCGCAGAGCGCGACGCCCATCTCCCTGTCGAGACGTTCGTATATCGTCGTGCAGGTCACGTCGTAGACGGGCGAAAGCATGCGCGACTCCCAATCGGCAGACCAGGTAAACGAATGGTTTTTCAGGTGGTTGTCGCAATTGCCGACCACGTAGTCGAACAGCACGCACTGAAAGAACAGCATCCGGTCGCCAAACGGATTGCTGCTCGTTCGGTCGATAAGTCTGCCGCACAGCGAAAGATAGCGCCCGTCGGTCGGCTCGTACTTCCATCGATCCGACGAAGGGAAGCCGAGCGCTTGGCAGAAGTCCTCCTGGTGAAGGCGAACCGGGAAGGGATCGCCCGGCCGCCGGTCGAATCGGTCGATCGCGATGAGCGGCTCGCCTCCCCCGGCGGGAACGAGTCGAACGTGCGGGACGTCGAACCCGAGCTGCCGCGCCGTCTCGAGGCAGAGCGCCTCGTTGACGGACACGTCCGACACTCCGGGGAAGTCGGCGGGAGGAGCCTTCACGATGACGGTAGAGGGAGCCGACCCGCGCGGAAGCAGCCACGCCGCATCGCAGCCGCCCGCTTCCACGCGGTGCAGCCCGATCTTCGACTGCGCCCCCGCAAGGGAAAGCCGCGACCGCATGCCCGACGACACGGAGATCGCGCGGGGGTTTTGGGCGAACCGCTCGAAGAAGCCGTCGGGCACCGACTCGTATGACCGCGAGACCTTCAGCTCTTCGGCATCGAGTCCGAACACGAGCGCGCCCGTCGACTCGTTGTTGAGCGACGCGAGCAGCGCACCGCTTCCCCGCGCGCCCCCCTCCAGCTCCCGTTCGAAAAGAACGCGCATGCGCTCCTCGGGAAGCAGCCCGTCGAAAAACGCCGCAGAGGAAGCGCCCTCCCGACGGGGGTCGCACCCGGAAGAAGCGCCTTCGCCCGAACAGGCTGGCAGCGGCAGCGACGCGGAAAGGGGCGCGGCCTCGGGAAGCGCGACGTAGGCGCCGTCGTATCGGAACCGCACGGCATCGCCCTCAAACGAAAGCGTTCCGACCAGCTGGTAGTCCGAGCGCCACTCGCGGTACACGTTGATCGACCTCATCGCGCACCCCGCACGGCGAGCGTGAAGTCGATGCCGAGCCCCTGGGCGAGGTCGAACAGCGTCTGGAACGCAACCGTCGTGCGCCCGCGCTCGACTTCCCCGATCAGGCGCGGACTGCACCCCATGAAGGACGCGACCTGCTCCTGGGTGTAGCCGAGCTCCTTCCTGCGGCAGCGGATCAGGTCGCCGACCTCGTCTGCGGACGCGAGCTTGCGCACGGGAACGTACGAAACGTCGCGCGGCTTTCTCTGCACGCCTACCATACCGGACTCCTTGCACGTATTTTCTTCCCGCAACGTAAGATACCATGCACGCAAGCCTATTTCTTCCCTTGAGGGAAGATTGATGCCGTTTGAGGCAAAAACGTCCTTTGAGGGAAAATTTTGTCCGGCGTGTCGCTGCATCCGACACCTGCCAAGAGGAAGCCGCGCGCCTCGTCGGCGCGGCAGGGGCGCGCGGGGTGCCGCCTGGGCGGGGCTTCGCGGGGCGGGGGCGCGGGTCGCGGGTCGGAGGCTTCGCGGGGCGGGGTGCCGCCTGGGCGGGGTAGATGCGCGGCGGGGGCTTCGCGGGGCGGGGGCGCGGGATCCGCCCGATTCCGCTAGGTTTTCGCGGGTAGGGCACGCCCTGCGGGCGCCTGCGGGCCGCCCCGAGCCGCGCTCGGAGGCAGCGG
>CAZBEP010000263.1:0-2719 GCA_964490925.1 uncultured Eggerthellaceae bacterium
TTGACGAGTACCGCAAGTACGTCGAGAAGGACAAGGCGCTCGAGCGGCGCTTCCAACCGGTCTACGTGGGAGAGCCGACCGTCGAGGATACGATCGCCATCCTGCGCGGCCTCAAGGAGAAGTACGAGATCCACCACGGCGTGCGCATCACCGACGCGGCCATCGTCGCGGCGGCGGAATTGTCGAACCGCTACATTTCCGACCGCTTTCTGCCCGACAAGGCCATCGACCTCATGGACGAGGCGGCGAGCCGCCTGCGCATCGAGATCGACTCCATGCCCGAGGAGGTCGATGCCGCCGAGCGCAAGCTCACCCAGATGCAGATCGAGGAGCAGGCGCTCATGAAGGAGAGCGACGACGCATCCAAGGAGCGCCTCGAGGCGCTGCGGCGCGACATCGCCGCCGCCCAGGAGGATCTCGACCGCCGCAAGGCCGAATGGAAAAACGAAAAGGACGTCATCGAGAACGTGCAGAACCTCAAGGCCGAGCTCGAGAGCGCCCAGACCGAAGAAGAGCGCGCCACGCGCGAGGGCGACCTGTCCCGCGCCTCCGAGCTGCGCTACGCCATCGTGCCCGACCTGCAGGCGCGCCTCAAGGCCGCCGAGGACGACCTCAACGTCCGCCAACGGGATGGGGCGATCCTCAAAGAGGAGGTTTCAGAGGACGAGATCGCCGAGGTCGTCTCCACGTGGACGGGCATCCCGGTGAACAAGATGATGCAGGGCGAGATGGAAAAGCTCGTCGATCTCGAGTCGAAGCTGCACGAACGGGTCGTCGGCCAGGACGAGGCCGTCTCTGCGGTCGCCGGCGCCATCCGCCGCAACCGCGCCGGCTTGTCCGACCCGAACCGCCCCATCGGGAGCTTTTTGTTCCTCGGGCCGACCGGCGTGGGCAAGACCGAGCTCGCCAAGGCGCTCGCCGAGTGCCTCTTCGACAGCGAAAAGGCCATGGTGCGCATCGACATGTCCGAGTACATGGAGAAGTTCAGCGTCCAGCGTCTCATCGGCGCGCCTCCGGGCTATGTCGGCTACGACGAGGGCGGCCAGCTCACCGAGGCGGTGCGGCGGCGCCCCTACACGGTCGTGCTGCTCGACGAAATCGAGAAGGCCCACCCCGACGTGTTCAATGTGCTGCTCCAGGTGCTCGACGACGGGCGGCTCACCGACGGGCAAGGGCGCGTCGTGAGCTTCAAGAACGCGATCGTCATCATGACGAGCAACGTCGGCAGCCAGATCATCCGCGACCACGCGATGCAAGAGCGCGAGACGATGGGCGATATGATCGAAGAGATGGCGAAGATGTCGCCGCAGGACGCCGCCAAGCGCCTGTCTGCCTTCACGCAGCAGATCAACGACGCGCTGCGCGCGACGTTCCGCCCGGAGTTCCTGAACCGCATCGACGACGTCATCACGTTCGACGAGCTTGACATCGCGAGCATGGAGCCGATCGTCGAGCTGCAGCTTAACGACGTGCGCCGCCGCCTCGCCGACCGCCACATCACCCTCGACGCGACGCCGGCAGCGCTCGAGCACCTCGCGATCGACGGGTATGATCCGGTCTACGGAGCCCGCCCGCTCAAGCGTCTCATTCAGCGCGCGGTGGTCGACCGCATCGCCCAGGAGGCCGTCGAGGGGAAGCTGCGCGACCGCAGTCACGTGCTTGTCGGTATCGACGAAAAGACGGGCGACTACCGCTGTACGGTGGAGCCCCCGCTCGACATTGACGCGCTCTTTTCGTAACTTCGGCGCGCGCCGCGACGACGGCCGCATAGTCGGCGAGGTCGTGAAGCTCGACCGCGGCTTTCCGCTCGTGCGCCTGTCCGACGGGCGGCTCGTGCGCTGCGAGCACGCGACCGGCCTCGTAAAGACGGCGGGCGTGCGGGCGGTGGTCGGCGACGTCGTGGAGGCGTCCGTGCCGGAAGGCCACGACAAGGCGATCATCGAGGCCATCGGGCCGCGCCGCACGCGGTTCGTGCGGAAGGATCCCGCCGAGCGGACTCAGGCGCAGGTGCTTGCGGCGAACTTCGATCTCGTGATCGTCGCGCAGCCCGTCGCGGATCTGAACGCCAAGCGCCTCGAGCGGGAGCTTGTCCTTGCGTTCGAGACGGGCGCGCAGGTCGCCGTCGTGCTCACGAAGGCCGACCTCGCCGCCGACGGGGCGGCCGTCGACGCGGCACGTCAAAGCGTGCGGGCGCTTGCCGGCGGGGACGTGCGCGTGGTCGTCGTGTCGGAGCACGACGAGGCGGGCGTGGCGGCCGTACGGGAGCTTGTCGGGCCGGGCGTGACGGCGGTGCTCGTCGGCAAGAGCGGCGTGGGGAAGTCGAGCCTCGTGAACCTGCTCGTCGGGCGCGACGTCCAGGCGACGGGCGAGGTGCGGACGGGCGACGGGCGCGGCCGTCACACGACGGTGAGCCGCGAGATCGTAGAGGTGCCCGGCGGCGGGCGCGTCATCGACATGCCGGGCGTGCGCGGCCTGGGGATGTGGGAGGCCGACGGGGGCATCGGCGCGGCGTTTTCGGACATCGAGGAGCTTGCGGCGGACTGCCGGTTCCGCGACTGCGGCCACGGGGACGAGCCGGACTGCGCCGTGCGCGCCGCCGTCGAGACGGGACGGATCGCCCCGGCTCGCCTCGCGTCGTACCGGGCGCTCAAGCAGGAGACCGACGATGCGCGCCGCCGCCGCGTCGAGGCGGAGCGCGCGGCGCGGCGCGGCGGGCGCG
>CAZBEP010000264.1:0-2712 GCA_964490925.1 uncultured Eggerthellaceae bacterium
CGCGCCGCGCTATCTGCGGCCGAGGCGGGCGCGCACCTTGCGCACGATGCCGGTCACGAACGCGGCTTCCGGCACGCGCAACGCGATGGCCAGGCCGAACGTCACGGCAAGCGACACGAGGCCGCCCGCGACCACGTAGAAGAACGCCTGCGCGATCGACCCGGACAGCGCCCCGACGAAGGTCTCGAGCGCGAAGAGCACGCCCCAGCCCGCCGCCGCGCCGAGGGCGCCGAGCGCAAGCGCCGTGAAGAACGCCCGCGCCGTCGAGCGCAGCCCGAACGGCCCGAGGCGGCTTCGCAAATACGAGAACAGACACACGTCCGCCACGAGGTAGAACGCGATCTCGGCCGCAGCGATCGCCGAGATCGGCAGGCCGCGCGCGGCGAACGCCGTCGCGCCGACCGTGATGCCGATCTGGAACGCCGCGCCCACGAAGTTGAACGCCGCGAACGCGCCCATCTTGCGCAGGCTCGAATAGATCTTCTGCAGATACGTGTTCACCCCGTAGAACGGCAGCGCGAACGCGTAGACGGACAGATACGACGCGATCACCGCCACGCTGTCGAGCGAAAACGCGCCCGCATGGTAGAGCGTCACGAGCGGCAGCGAGAACACGACGAGGTAGAGCGCGAACGGAATCATGAAGAACAGAATCTGGTTCGTCCCCGACACGATGCCGCGCCTCACGCCCTCGACGTCGCCGTCGGAGTGCATTTCGGAAAGCTCCGTGAACATCGCCGTCGTGATCGGCACCGCCAAGAACGAATACGGCAGCGTGAACCACAGCCGCGCGTAGGCGAGCACCGACGGCCCCGCGTCGAGGAACACGAGCGAGGCGGCGTTCTGCACCGACACGATGACGAAGGAGGTCGTCATCACGAGCACGGCCGGCACGCCGATCGAAAGCGTCTCGCGCAGCGCCGGGTCGCGGAAGTTCACGCGCGGGCGGACGCGGATGCCGTTTTTCGCGAGCGCCGGCAGTTGGATCGCGAGCTGCACGAACACGCCGAGCGGATTGCCGATCGCGATGACGTAGAGCGCGGCCTCGGGGTTTTCCGACGCGACGAGCGCGTACATGAAGAACGTCGCGATGACGACGAGGTTGTTCGCCACCGGGGCGATGGCCGACCAGAGGTAGTCGCGGTTGGCGTTGAGCAGTCCCGACACGATGGCGCTCGCGCCGTAGAAAACGAGCTGGATCGCGAAGAAGCGGAAGAAGAACGTGGCCTGGCTCATCTCGCCTTGGTCGGAGAAGAAGCTCTGCGTGTAGATGGCAACGGACGGAAACGCGATGCACAGCGCCGAAAGCACGCCGAGGAACACGACGACGATCGTGAGCAGGTTCGACGCGTACTCGTTGCCGGCGCGCTCCCCGAGGCGGCGCCTCACCGACACGTAGACCGGCAGAAACGCCGTGACGATCATGCCGCCGACGACGAGCTCGTAGAGCATGTTCGGCAGGTTGTTCGCCACCTGGTACGAACTCGAGACGGCCGTCGCGCCGAGGGCGAACGCCATCGCCCACGTGCGCACGAAGCCGGTGATGCGCGAGACGACCGTGCAGACGCTCATAAGCGCCGCCGACGTGCCGACCGCTTCGGTGGAGCCCGCGTCCCCTGCGGGCGCAGCCGCAGCAGGGCGAGCATGGCGGGCGCGCGCGGGCTTGTCGGGCATGGGGGGATCGCTTCCTCGGGTCGCAAGCGCGGGCGCGCTTGGGTCTATAATGGTTCCCATCATAGCAAACTCGGATTCGGGGGCTTCATGCACATTCTCGTCGTGCGCAATAACTCCAACGCGAAGGCGGTCGACGCGTCGCTCATGCTCGCAGCCTACCTCGCCTCGCAGTCCATCGAGTTCATGGTCATCGACTCTCCCGAGCTCGACGGACTCGAGACCGCGCCGCAGATTGCCGATTACCTGGGCTTGGGCGTCGATCTCGCCGTCGTGCTCGGCGGGGACGGCACCATCCTGCGCACCGCGCGCCACACCGAGCGCTTCGGCGTCCCCATCCTCGGAGTCAACTTCGGCCGCCTCGGTTTCCTGGCGAACGCCAGCGACGAGGGCGTCGTGGCCGTGGTCGCCGCAGCGCTCGCGGGAGACGTCGTTCGAGAGCGGCGGACGAACTTGCGCATCGACGTCGTGCGCGAGGGCGATGCCGACCCGTGGGACGACGGAGCCGGCGCCGCACGCACGCCCGAGGAGGAGGCCGGCTCCGTCGGGGTCGCGTCCTTCTTCGCCCTCAACGAGGCCGCCGTCATGCACGGCGCGAACGGGCGCATCGTCAATTTCTCCCTCGATATTTCCGATGCGCGTATCGCCGAGATGCGCGGCGACGGGATCGTTGTCGCCACCGCGACGGGATCGACCGCCCATGCGCTTTCCGCCGGCGGGCCGCTCGTTTCACCGGAGTTCGGCGGGCTCGTCGTCGTGCCGCTCGCGCCGCACACGCTCCGTACGCGCACGATCGTCACCGCCCGACACGACGTCGTGCGGATAGAGCTTGAACCCAACGCCGTTGCAGACGAGGCGGCGCTGTTCGTCGACGGCGTGCGCGCGCGGCTTGACCGCCCGATCCGGCGCGTCTACGTGCGCTGCGGAGAAAGGCCGACCATCCTGCTGCGATGCCGGCAGGAGAGCTTCTACGAGCACGCGGCGCGCGTGTTCTTTTAGGCGGCGCCCTCTGGGTTCTCCTCTGCGGCTCCCTCCGAGGCT
>CAZBEP010000265.1:0-2709 GCA_964490925.1 uncultured Eggerthellaceae bacterium
CGGCGCGCCTGCCCGCAACTCAGACGATGCCCGAGGTCCCCTGCTTCGCCTACGCGAACGGCGCCTGCTCCTCCCGCAAGATCTCCGAGACGGCGTGCTCCAGAACCTACTGCGGAAAACCGAGGAGGCCGCTCCCCGCGCATACGCCGCGATGCTTAGAACCCGAAGCCTACATGAGGCGCAGTGGTCTATGAGGCTTAAGCGCCAGGGACGCAACCCGGCGCGGAAACGGGCGGAACGGACTTCAGCATTTCCCTGGCCCTTCACGGGAAACCGGAGTGGGAGCTGCGAATTCGCAAGGCTTTTCGCGCTTTTGGAAACGCGAACCCGACGGGCCGCCCGGCTGCGCTATAGTGCTCACAACGCAACTTCGACGAAGGAGGCCCGGATGGACAAGGAGCTTTTCGACTACGTGGCGCAGCGCGTCGACACCCTCTCGACCGCCGCATCGAGCACGCAGGTCACCAAAGACGCCGCGCTCGCCTGGAAGGAGGCCGTCGCGGCCGACGGGGGCGACGCCGCCGCAGACGAGGCCACGACCGCGCTGCTCGACACCCTCGAGGGGCGCCCGACGACGATCGACGGCGTCATCGCCTTCCTTCAAGGCCCCGCCAAGGAGATGCTCGGCGAAGAGGCCGCCGCCCAGGGACTCGCCGCCCAGATCAAGCGCAAGGAAGCGGGCGCGAAGTTCTGCGACTGCGACGCCTGCGCGGCAGCGTCCGAACTGCTCGCCAAGTTCGGCCGCGTCGAGCTGTAGCCCGCATGCGCCGTCCGGCCCCGCGCCTTTGGGCCGGACGGCGGTCGGCACGCATGCGAAACCCCGCAGCGGCGGATCGGCACGCATGCGGAATCCCGCAGCGGCGGGGAGCACTGTTTCTTGCTCCCGCGGCGTGTGCAAGAAGGCATGCGCGGGGACAGAACCGTCGGGCTGAATCGCCGGGAAATCGCCGGGGCTGTGCGGATCCGTTTCTTGCCGATATCGGCAAGATATATCCCGCGTTTTGATACAATGGCCTCGTTGCGCTTTGCCGATGCCAAAGGATCTTCGCCTCGATGCAGTACTGCTCCGTCGCAGACATTGCCCGAAGCTGGGGCGTCTCCGAAAGAAGCGTCCGCTCCTACTGCGCGCAGGGACGCGTTCCCGGCGCCTTCAAAACCGGCAAGACCTGGAACGTCCCCGCGAACGCCGAAAAGCCGCGCCGCGCGAACAGTCGAGAGACCGTCGAGCGCAACCCCCTCCTCGCAAGGCTCCTCGACGAAAAGAGCGCCCAGATCCGCGGGGGCGTCTACCACAAGCTTCAGATAGAGCTTACCTACAGTTCGAACCGCATCGAAGGGTCGCGCCTCACGAAAGAGCAGACCAGGCTGATATTTGAAACCGCGACTGTGGAACCGGAAGGCGAAGCCCTGCGCGTCGACGACATCGTGGAGACGGCGAACCATTTTCGATGCGTCGACTCCTGCATCGAACATGCGCGCACGCCCCTTTCTGAGCAGACGCTGAGAGATCTGCACCGAATCCTCAAAGCGGGCACGACGGACAGCGCGCTTTCGTGGTTCGCGGTCGGATCGTACAAAGCGCTGCCAAACGAAGTCGCAGGCATGCGAACGACTGCGCCCGAAAACGTACCGCGAGAGATCGCCGCGCTTCTTGACGGGTATCGCCCGCAATCCGCCCACTCGTTCGAGGAGATCGTCTCCTTTCACGTCGCCTTCGAGCGCATCCATCCGTTTCAAGACGGAAACGGGCGAGTCGGCCGGCTCGTCATGCTCAAAGAGTGCCTCGCAAACGGCGTCGTCCCCTTCGTCATCTCCGACGACATGAAGTCGTACTACTACCGCGGCCTCGCCGAATGGGATACCGAACGGGGCTTCCTCGTCGAGACGTGCCGCGCGGCGCAAGACCGCTTCAAAGCGTGGCTTGACTACTTCCGCATTCCGTACGACGATCGATAGGCGCCCTCCGCTCCGCGCTTGCGCGCTGCGACGGCGAAGGCGGCGAAGTAGCGTTCGAGGGCGTCGGCGTCCCGGTCGAACGAATCGCCGAAAAAGAGCTTGGCGAATTCGTCGCGCGCGACAAGCACCTCGCGCGCACGGGGCGACCTCTGCTGAACGAGGCAGGCTATCGTGGCGTCGAAGAGGTCGAAGGCGCGGTCGACCGCCTTTGCCTCCCGCTTTGCGTTCCCGCGCCGATGCGCCGCGATGGCGCGGCCAACCTCGGACCCGATGTTTCCCATCTGGTCGAAGATGCTGCGGCGCGCCCACTCGTCGCGGTCTACCTCATACGTCGGCACAGACGGCCTCCATCACGATCTCGACGATGGCCGCACGTACGGCTTCGTCCTCGACGCCGCGCGACCGGTTCCCCTGCGCAGGGCGGATATTGATCATCGAGTCGAACTCGATGAAGTCGTCCGTTCCGAAGTCCTCGGGGTAGAGGTTGATCCCCCACAGATCGCTTTGCCGGGATCCGCGCTCGAGCAGGTAGAGCTCTTCGTCGACGTGCATGGGGGCATCGACGACGACAAGCCGCCGCTCGACGTCGACGACGGCCTTCACAAGATCGTCGTACATGCCGCGCGACATAGCGAAAAGGTCGTCGATGGACAAGGGGGAGCTGACGAGCTGCACGGCGCCTCCTCTCGACTTCCGACGGGCACTATCACTCTATCGCATCCCGGCCGCCGGCGCACGCGCATGCGAGCCTTG
>CAZBEP010000266.1:0-2700 GCA_964490925.1 uncultured Eggerthellaceae bacterium
AGCACGAGATCGACCACCTCGACGGCATCACGGTGTTCGAGCGCTGCTCGCCCGAGGCGCGCCTCAAGGCGCTTGCGGACTACGACGCCGCGCTGAAAAGCGGCGCGCGGCCGGGCGAGACCTCCGTCGACCCGAAGGTGCGCTGAGGATGCGCGTCGTCTACTTGGGAACGCCCGGGTTCGCGGCGACGATCCTCGAGGCGCTTGCCGAGGAGCATGAGGTCGTGTGCGCCTATACGCGGCCCGACGCGGCGCGCTCGCGCGGGTCGGGGCGCGACCCATCGCCGGTGCGCGCGGCCGCCGAGGCGCGAGGGATCCCCGTGCGCACGCCGAATACGCTGCGCGACCCTGCGGAGCTCGACGCCCTCGCGCAGCTTGCGCCCGATGCCGTCTGCGTGGCGGCCTACGGCATGATCCTGCCGCCTGCGGCGCTCTCGATCCCGCGATACGGCTGCGTGAACGTCCACGCGTCGCTGCTGCCGCGCTGGCGAGGCGCGGCGCCGATCGAGCGCGCGATCCTTGCGGGCGACGCGGAGACGGGCGTGTGCGTCATGCGGATGGAGGAGGGGCTCGACACCGGGCCGTACTGCGTCCGCCGCACGGTGCCCGTGGGGGAGAAGTCCGCCGCCGAGCTTTCCGCCGAGCTTTCCGCCGAGGGCGCCGACGCGCTCCTCGAGGCGCTGCGCCTCGTCGAGCGCGGCGAGGCGCGCTGGACGGCGCAGTCCGAGGCGGGGGCGACGTATGCGGCCAAGGTCGGCAAAGGCGAGCTCGCGCTCGATCCGGCCACCCCCGCCGGCGTGCTCGCACGACGGGTCCGCGCCTCGTCGGAGAGCCACCCGGCGCGCTGCTCGATCGCCGGCCGCCCGCTCGCGGCGCTCGCTGCGCGCCCGGTGTCGGCCGCCGATCTTGCGGAGGCCGGCCTTGCGCTCGCGCCCGGCCGCGCAGCTCTTTTCCGCAAGCGGCTTCTGCTCGGCACGGCCGACGGAGCGCTCGAGGCGGTCGCGGTCAAGCCGGACGGCAGGCGCGCCATGGACGGCGCCGCCTTCGCGGCGGGCGTGCAGGGCATCAAGCGCGACGGCGCGGAATGGGGGCGCGCCGATGGCTGACGCCCGCCGACGCCCGCCCCGCGGCTTCGACCGCGAGCGCAGCCATGCGTCAGCCGCCCGCCTCGCGGCGCTCGAGATCGTCCGCGTCGTGCGCGAGCGAAGCGCCTATGCCCGCGACGTCGCCGAGGCGCGCCTGCGCGGGCGCGGTCTCTCGCGCGAGGATCGCGCGTTCGCCACGATGCTCGCGCTCGGCGTCGCTGCGGCGTCGGGCACGCTCGACGACGTGCTCGACCGCGTGCTCGATTCGCCGCGCGACGTGCGCCCGAACGTCCGCGACGCGCTCCGCCTGAGCGCCTACGAGATCGTCTTTCTGAAAAAGGACGCCTACGCCGCCGTCGACCAGGGCGTCGAGCTCGTCCGCACCGTCGAGCCGCGCGCTGCGAGGCTCGCGAACGCCGTGCTGCGACGCGTCGTGCGCGCGGCGGAGTCGTTCCCGTTCGGCGACCCCGAAACCGACCTTTCCGCCGCCGCCCGCCTGCACGGCTTCCCCGAAGATCTCGCGTGCTACCTCGCGGACGACCTCGGGGACGGCGCCGTTCGCGAGCTGATGGCCGCCTCGGTCGGGCAGGCGCCGCTCTACGTCGCCGCGAACGCCGCGAAGGCATCCGACGAGGAGGTCGCCGCAGTGCTGCGCTCGGCGGGCTCCGACGTCGCCCCCGCCGCCTCGGGCGGGCGGGCGGTCGCCGGCTGCCTGCGCGTCTCGGAGGGCCGCGTGCTCGCGGACGGGCGCGTGCGCAAGCTCCTCGCCGACGGCAAGGCGCTCGTCGCCGATGCCTCCGCCCAGGCCGTCGCCCAGATCGCCCTTCCTCCGGAGAAGCCCGACGGCTTCCTTGAAGTGTGTTCGGGAAGGGGCACCAAGACGGTCTTGCTCCAAAGCGGCGCGCTGCGCGCGTACGGGTCGCAGACAGACCTCGTGTCCATCGACAACCATCCGTTCAAGGCGAAGATCGTGCGCGAGCGCGCAGAGGCATGCGGGATCGAGCTTTCTGCGTCCCTTGCGGGCGACGCGGCGAAGCTCGACCGCTATGTGGGCGATCGCCTCTTCGGCGCCGCCTTCGTCGACGCCCCGTGCTCGGGACTCGGCACGTTGCGCCGGCATCCCGAGATCCGGTGGCGCCTTTCCGACCGCGACGTCGACGAGCTTGCCGACGCGGCTCTGGCCATCCTCTGCTCAACGGCGCGCCACGTCGCGCGCGGCGGCATGCTCACATATGCGACGTGCACGGTCACGCGCGCAGAGAACGTCGGGGTCGTGCGGCGCTTCCTCGAAGGGCCTGCCGGCCGCGACTTCGCTCTCGCGCCCATCGACGGCGCCTCGTGCTTCGCGCCTGCGGCGGCCGTCGGCGGCCCGGACGCCCACTTCGCCGTCCGGTTCGTGCGTACGGGATAGGGGCGCTCGCCCCTCGGCTTCGTCCCGGCGGCTGGCGGCGGCCGGCCGCAGAATCGCCAACCGCGCCTTTCCGCCGTGCCCGGGCGTCCGCCGCCGCTCGCTGCCGCGTCGCTCCGCCGCCCTCGGTCCGTACGGGGCGCCCCGCCGCCCTCGGCCGGCTCCGCCGCCCGTCGCCGCGCCGCCCGCCGCCGTCTCGCGCGCCGCC
>CAZBEP010000267.1:0-2693 GCA_964490925.1 uncultured Eggerthellaceae bacterium
TGACGCGCTCGTGTTCTCGTCGACGCTCATGATTGCCCTTCAGATCGGCTACATCATCGCTTCGACGGTATCCGGCTCCCTTGCCGATAAGATCGGCGTGCGCGCGGTCACCATCATCCTCAGTATCCTGTGCGTCATCGGTTACCTGATGTTTGCTTTCATTGCGTTCAGCGAGGTGCTGCTGCTCGTAGCCGCGTTCATTTTCGGCATGAACAACGCCCTGATCACGATATCCGTGCCAATGCTCGTTCGTTCGCATTTCGGCATGAAGTCCTACGACAAGATCCTTTCCTACTGCATGATGGGTGTCGGCCTCATGGGGTCTATGGGCGCTCCCGTCATCGGATTCATCTACGACAGCACGGGCTCTTACCAGCTCTCTTTCGTCATCGGCGCTGTGGTCATGGTCGCCTCGCTGCTCATCGCGCTGCTTTCCTTCGTGCCTGCGAAAAAGGTTCGCGAGGCTCATTGGGAAAGCTAAGCCTATAGGCCCACGGAGGAGAACAAGGGGGAAGAAAGGAGACGGGATGGCGGACTATCAAGAATTTCTCGACGGAATCGACCGAGCGGCCTACCACGAGGGGGAGTGGCAGTGGGAGGAGGACGGCTACACCGTCACCCGCACCTACCACTATTCCCCTCCGGGATGCCATACCTCGTGCGGGATTCTACTCTATGTCAAGGACGGCAAACTTGAACGGGTCGAAGGCGACCCGCTCGACCCTTGCACGAACGGCAAGCTCTGCATCAAGTGCTTGACGCTCGACGAGTCGGTGAACCATCCCGATCGCCTGAAATATCCCATGCGGCGAGCAGGGGAGCGCGGCGAGAACAAGTGGGAGCGCATCTCCTGGGACGAGGCCTACGACGAGATCGAGGCGAAGGTTAAAAGCATCTGGGAGACCGACGGCGGCAACGCTATCATCTGCGTGCACGGCACGGGTCGAAACATCAACTGGCAGGTGCCCTTCTTCGGCCAGGTCGCGCTTAAAACGCCGAATATTTCGACCTTCGGCTTCACCGGCTTCGCCTGCTACATGCCGCGTATTTGCGGTTCGATCGCGCCGTTCGGCGACTTTCCGATCGTCGATGCGTCCGAGACGCTGCCCGACCGTTACAACAACCCTGAGTGGCGCCCTCCCGAGGTGCTCGTCGTATGGGGCAACGAGCCGCTGAAGTCGAACGCCGACGGCTACATCGGCCACTGGCTCGTGCAATGCGTGCAGATGGGCACGAAGATTATATCGATCGACCCGCGGCTTACGTGGTGGGGCGCCCGCGCCGAGTACTGGCTGCAGATCCGTCCCGGCACCGATGCCGCGCTCGGCTGCGCGTGGATTAACGTCATCGTTTCCGAGGGCCTCTACGACGAGGAGTTCGTGTCGTACTGGTGTGCGGGATTGGAGGAGCTGGCGGAGTCGGTCAAGGATGCGACCCCTGAATGGGCCGCTGAAATCTGCGACCTCGACGCCGACGACATCCGCGGCTCCGCACGCCTCTACGCCAACGCCAAACCGGGTGCCATCCAGTGGGGCCTTGCCTTCGACCAGCAGCTTTCCGCGATGGCGCTCTGTCTGGCAGGATGCGATCTCATGGCGTTGTGCACGAGGATGTTCCGGGCGGCAACATCCTCGTGCACAACGCGTTCGAGATCAACGCCGGCTATGCTTCCGGCGAGAACTTCACGCCGCCCGAGTGGCGCGCGAAGAAGCTCAACAACAACTTCGCGCTGTCCATTCAAGGCGGCGACTTCGTGGCGCACGCCTCTTCCGACGGCTTGCTCCAGGCTATCGAGGACGGGTTCCCATATCCCATCAAGATGATGTGGATCCAGTCGTCGAACACGCTGTCGTGTCCGTCTCAGGACTCCCCGCGCGTCATGAAGGCGATGCAGAACATCCCGTTCATCGTGAACGCCGATCCCTATATCACACCGACGTCGGTTGCCCTTGCCGACATCATTCTGCCCGTCGCGATGAGCGCCGAGCGCAACTCCGCCCGCACCTGGTGGTCTCCCTGCCGCGCGATGGTCAAGGTGTGCGACTTCTACGAGGCAAAGTCCGACGAGCAGATCATCATCGAGATGGGCAAGCGTCTCAACCCCGAGGTGTTCGACCAGTGGGAGACCGATATCGACTGGCTCAACTGGTACCTCCACGACGGCACGGGTTCCTTCTCGGCGACGACCGAGGCGACCGATCAGGGCGGCGCGAAGAACACCGGCAAGACGCTGTTCGAACCCGACTGGGAGGAACTCGTCAAGGATCCGAGCATGCTCGGCCACGCCTACGACGAGTTCAACAGCACCTACCACAAGGCAGCCAAGGGCATGTTCCGCGAGGACGGCTCCGTCGGCTACGGCACCCCGTCCGGGCGCCTCGAGCTTGCTCCCTTGTTGTACCAGTACTGGGGTCTTTCCACGACGCCGTTCCACACCGAGCCTCCCGAGGGCCCGATCTCCACGCCCGAGTCCATGGAAGAGTATCCGCTCATCCTCACCTGCGGCGGCCGCTCCTATGAGTTCTTCCACTCCGAGCACCGTCAACTCCCGACGATGCGAGAGCTTCATCCGCAGCCGCTCGTGATGGTCAATCCCAGGACGGCCGAAAAGTATGGGCTTTCGGACGGCCAGTGGGCCTGGATCGAGAACGACCATGGCCGCTTCAAGCAGATTGTCAAAGTGACGCCGGAAG
>CAZBEP010000268.1:0-2680 GCA_964490925.1 uncultured Eggerthellaceae bacterium
CAGTCCGGCCGGCTCGCCGCCCGGCGGCTGTCTGTCGGAAAGCCAGCGTTCGCGGGGGATATGACAGACAGCGTCTCCCGCCGCAGGCTATTCGGCAGACAGCCGCCCTCGTGTCTGTCGAAAAGCCTGCGCCCCGAACCCGTGTCTGTCGAAAAGCCTGCGAACGCAGGGAAAACGGCAGACAGCCCAGCGGCTCCGGAAAGCCCGGAAGGCGCCTGCACGAGGCTGCGAGAGGCCGTGAGGCTGTGCGTCCGGGCGGCAAAGACCATGCCTCCGCCCGCTTTCGCTGGCTTGAGTCATACTGTTTGATTGATTGCTTTCGTCCGGATCCGCGCCGCGCCGCGATGCCTGGAGCCGAAGCCGAAGCGAGGTACAGTGCTATGTCGATGAGGCTAAGGACTCAGGGGCGCGGCGCGGAGACGGGCGGAATGGATTGAGCAGCGTTTTCCTAGGCCGCTTCAGGTCTCTACGAGTCCAACGATGACTCTTTGCTCTTCTTCACTGAGCGAGAGTTGATCATCGCCGCCCCGATAGCCTGAGACACGGCGGCTTTCTTCATTCTCGATTTCGAATCCAGATACAACCGCTGCGTCTTGCTTCGATTCCCCTCCATACCGGGGATCATCAGCATTTCCAACATGGTCGTCGTGCACGACCTCGTTCGCTTCCTAGCTCACTCCTGCCTCGCTTGTAGCATCATAGAAAGAGGATGCCTGTTCGAAAAGCGAGTCCGTGCAAAAAGAGGGGCAGTCTCGAAAGCCATCTTCAAGCCCTTCAAACGCGGTTGAGTGCAAAACTTCTCGAAACGCTGCACTCCAACACTCGCCAGGCAGCCGAATTAGCAACGGCGGGCAACCCGCCGAAGAAAGCAAGTAGCCTCAGTAGCCTGTTATCCCGTACGTGAACGAGCTGTTCTTCTGGCGCGCAAGGAACAAACCGACGACCTTCGCGGCGGGATACAGCGAACAGGCGATGGCTTTGCATGCAGCGAAATGCCCTCCTGTCGTGATCACGTCGTCGACAAGAAGCACCGTCTCAGCTTCCGGATAGCGAGGTGCCACAACGACGATATTGGATCCGAGAATACAGGGATCGCGCACCCCGCCCGCCTTGGCCTGCATCATCTCCTCTTTTACGTCAAGAACGTCATCGACGACGACCTCTCCGGAACGATGATCCGCAACCCAATGGGCAACCCTTTGAAGCCGATCATCGAACCACGGATGCGATTTCGGCTTCGAAGTCACCATCGGAACGATGACGATAGGGCAGCGACGCGGTCGACGGGCAATCACCGAGCTGATCGAGCGTGCGAAACGCTCGATAGCCTGGCTCTTGTAAGCCATCACATCGGGATTGTCGTGATAACGCCCCACATCCTTCTGAAAATTGCTCACCAGACTGTTCGCAAAGCCCATTTCCCACGACCCTCGTAATCGCTCTACGAGGTAGTAGCAGATATCGTCGGCGGAGAGATACGGAAAGCCGTCGATCTCGATCTTATCGATCTTCGACCATCGGTAGAGCCTATCGCTTTCCACCGTAAGCCTTGATCACGTCGAGAATCTGCTGCGTGTCCTCAAGCGCGAAAACGCCCGCTTGCCCCATGAAGCGCTTCGGCCAAGACACCTCGTCGTTGTCGACCAGCGAGCGCAGCAGGAAAAGCGGGCGGCCTTGGTGCATGCACGCCCGCGCCTGAATGAGGGTACCGGACGTATCCGATGCCTCGACGATTACCGTCGCATCAGACACCGACGCCATGAGTTCGTTGCGCTCCGGAAAGTGCGCCCGATGAGCACGGAACGGCTCCTTCGCGTATCGGAAGAAGGGAACCTGGCTGATCAGGAGGTGATCGCGGGCGATGCGATCATGCAAGTCGCGATTTTCCTTCGGATACGCCTCGTCAATCGGCGTGCCGATGACGCCAATGACACTCCCGCGCGCGTCGAGCGCCGCATTCGCCGCCTCGGTATCGATGCCCCGGGCAAGCCCGGTCACGATGGTCGCGCCCGCTTGCACGAGCTCCCTGGCAAGGCGGCGGGCGCGCGCGCACCCCGCATCGCTCGCCTTGCGCGAACCGACAACCGATACACTCGTCGAATCCAAAAGCCCCAGGTCGCCTCTATAGTAGAGGATCGGCGTGGGTCGAGCCGAGTCTTCCAACTTGCGCGGCCATCCGAGCGTGCCGTTGACCGCGATCGAAAACCCGCCGATCTTCGCGTCCACGCAATCGCGAACCTCTAGGATGACATCGTCTCTTGGGATGAGTCCGCTCAAATCTGAATATGCCTCAGAAGGAAGCCTTCCCTTCAAGACCGTTTCTGAGGCCACCCTCGAAAGCGTCATCCCCTTTTCTGAGTACAAACTCTCAAACGCGATGAGCTCGTCGTACGGAGACAGCACGGCATCTTCGGCCAACGCGTCGAGAAGCACGTCGCACCGCCTCCTTCTTTCGCCTAGATTGCCCGACGGTGCCATCCGTCCGCCGGAGCGAGCGGAGGATTCCGCATGGCTATATTGTCTCACTCGTGAGCGAGGAATCGCAACCATTCGCATGATCGGCGGTTTTTCTCTCATTAGGTTAACACATGCATAATATTTAATGAGCAAGGGGAGATGGCCCAGCGGAGAGAGCTGGTGAGCATGCTCGAAGCGGCAGGGTTCCGCTCGATGGGCGAGA
>CAZBEP010000269.1:0-2657 GCA_964490925.1 uncultured Eggerthellaceae bacterium
TACGAGGATCTGTACCGGCGGGATATATAGCTCAGAAGCAAGCTCGGATCCTGTGCCGCAAAAGGCAAACATTTGTTTGTATATGCTTGTATAATACGTAAGAGTGTCGGTTGGTTGATGTGGCAATGAGGGTGCGTTGGCAGTGAAAGGCGGCAATCATATATTGAGCGCATGCGCATCGATCCTCGATGGATGCGAGCTTGCCGCAGAAGAGCGTGCCCTGATCGAAAACGCTGACCCTCTTTCCGGGCGCGAAGAAAGCGAGATGATCGATCGTATTCGCCGGGGGGGAGACCCGCTTGGCGATGCGTACATGTCGAGCAGTACGCAGATCGCGCTTCGCGCTCACGGGGAGACATACACGCCACCGGACGTCGTCGATCGCATGGTGGGAAGCGTCGCGAACGTCGGCTCTCCGGCAAACGTCGTCGATGTCGGGTGTGGAAGCGGACGATTTGCCCGAGCGTGCGCACGTGTGTTTCCGGCGGCGCGTGTCGTTGCGGTCGACGCGTCGCCTTTCGCGACGCTTATGGCGAAAGCCGCCGTGCGAGCCTCGGAGCTTGACGAGAGCGTGGAGGTGCTCCTGGGCGATTTCACCACGGCAGAGCTCCCCTCGTATCTTTCGCGAGGACAGACCTTGTGGATCGGGAACCCTCCCTATGTGCGTCATCATGACATACCCGAGAAGGCAAAGCGCTGGCTCGCGGGCGCCGCGCGCTCTCTCGGATACGAGGCGAGCGCCCTGTCCGGGCTCCATGCGTATTTCGTCCTCGCTGTCGCCCAGCGATGCAGGCCGGGGGATTTCGGTGCGCTCATCATGAGTGCCGAGTGGCTTGATACGAACTACGGCGGGTTGGTTCGGTCGCTGTTTGTGGACAAGCTCGGTATAACGCGGCTCGAGCTGTTCGACAAAGAAACGCGGCTGTTCGATGGCATCGACACGACGTCGGTCGTCGCGTCGTTTTCCGTCCCTTCCGCACGGGGGAAAGGCGATCCGGCACGCGAGATCGAACTCGTTGCGTGGAAGGGAGATCGTCAAACCACCTCTTCGATTTCCGCTGAAGATCTGAGAAGAGAGCGTCGGTGGAGCCGCCTGTTCTCGAGAGGCCGGCGATCGTCGGTCCCGAGCGGGTACGTCCGTCTCGGCGAGTTCGCCCGCGTCCATCGGGGAATCGCGACGGGAGCGAACAAGTTTTGGGTACGCACGGGCGATCTCGATCTCGACGAGCGGCTTACCGTCCCCGTGGTTTCGCATGCGCGCGAGATAACCTCATCGAAAGGAGCGGTACTCGATCCTGGCAGGCTCGCCCGCCTGATTGCGCTGCCCCAAGACGTCGAATCCCTCAGAGGGAGGAAGGCGCGCGATGCTCGCCGGGTGATAACGGAGGGAGAGAAGCTCGGCATCGACAAGGGGTATGTGGCAAGTTCGCGGAAATGCTGGTGGAGCATTCCTTTGGGAGATCCGGCTCCGATCCTCATGACCTACATGGCGCGCAGGCCGCCGACCTTCGTGGCGAACCCTGGCGGGATTCGGTCGCTTAATGTCGTGCATGGGGTCTACCCGATGATCGAGCTTTCTGAAAAGGCGCTTTACGGTCTGGTCGAATACTTGAACGGGCACGTTTCCTGCGGCGATGGGAGAACGTACTGCGGTGGGTTGACGAAATTCGAACCTCGAGAGGCCGAGAGCATCATTGTTCCGTCGCCCGAAATGCTCGAGGAGGGGTCATGGCGTTAGTGAGGCCCGTATGCTGGAGCGAGGATGAAACGAGGGTCGCCGCCGCTCTTTCAAGCAGAAAGTTTGTCGAGGAACGGAAGCGCGAAGGAATCGAATACTATGTCGTCGCGTTTGACGACGCGGAGAGCGACGTAAGCGCTCTTTTCGAGGATACAAACGATTTGCAGGATTTGGAGGAGAAGGCTCCCCGGCTGCTTTCCGGTGGAAGGCTTCGCGAGATGAGATACCTCGCATCCCCTGCGATTAGCGACGACGATCTGAAAGTGCTTGCATCTGTGGAAAGCCTTTCCTCCAAGGCTTTGTCTGATGGCGAGAGCGCACAGAGAATCATGGATGTGATCTCGGCATCCGTCGATCCGAAGCGATTTCCCTGGCTCGGCGAGGGAAGATCGCCAAGCGCTGAAGAAAAACACGCAGCCGTC
This sequence comes from uncultured Eggerthellaceae bacterium, assembly GCA_964490925.1. Taxonomy (GTDB): domain Bacteria; phylum Actinomycetota; class Coriobacteriia; order Coriobacteriales; family Eggerthellaceae; genus CAZBEP01. Next base: position 2,161 of record CAZBEP010000269.1, read on the forward strand.
ATGTCGACGGCTGCTCTTATGGCTGGCCAGAAAACGCAAACGAAGCGTCGAAACCTTGCCAAGGAGAATCAGGAAAACGCCGTCTGCGAGTATCTCAGGAGCCTCAAATTCAGCGAAACGCCCCGAAGGGATGTGCGCACTTTGGGGGACGCGCCAGGTGCAGGCGAGTTCTGCCGCGAGAGCAGGGTGGCGGGCAAGAAAGCAGACCTTGTAGTGGGGTTGCCGGATGGTCGATTCATGGCGATCGAGTGCAAAGTTTCGAATTCCGAGGTGAATTCGTTCAAGCGCCTGAACCACGAGACTGTTGAGAAAGTGAACCACTGGAGTACTGCTTTTGGCACGAACGGCATCGTCGGCGCTGCGGTATTGGCGGGCGTGTTTAAAGTTGCGAATGTGCTTGATGCGCAGAAGGAAGGCGTTGCGATTTTCTGGTCGCACGATTTGTCGCCGCTGGGGGACTTCATTCGGAAGGTTTCCGAGTCGACAGGGCAATAGCA
>CAZBEP010000270.1:0-2653 GCA_964490925.1 uncultured Eggerthellaceae bacterium
AGCAGATCTTCGAATGTACCTTGAAGTCGCGGAATCCGTAGATGACGTTGCAGCCGGCCTCCTCGAAGCGCTGCGACCACTCGATGTTGTTGCGCTCGTCGAAGCGGGCGCGCAGCTCGAACAAGGCGGTGACCTCCTTGCCCTCTTCGGCTGCGGCTATAAGGGCCTCGGCTATGTGCGAGTGGCGCGCGAGGCGGTACAGGGTGATCTTGATCGAGATGACGCTCGGGTCGTGCGCCGCCTCGCGCAGCAGCTGCACGAACGGATCCATGCTTTCGTAGGGGTAGGAAAGCAGCACGTCGCGCTCGTCGACCTGGGCGGCGATGGGGCGGTCGCGGTCGACCGAGGCCGGCCATTGCGGCTTGAACGGCGGGTTGACGAGCTTGCTCGCGACGCTTTCGGGCAGCCGGGGCGCGATATCGTAGCTGTAGCTCATGTCGAGCGGCACGCTCGTCACGTACACCTGGTGGCCTTTCAGCCCGAGTTTCTTGAGTAGAAGCCTGCGCAGCGTCGGCGACAGCTCGCGCTCGCATTCGAGCCGCACGGGCGCGAGCCTCCCGCGCTTCCTGAGCGCGCGCTTCATGTGCTCGCGGTGGTCGTCGTCTGCCTCGTCAAGCCCCTGCGAGGCGTCGAGGTCGGCGTTGCGCGTCACGCAGACGATGTTGGTGTGCTTGATCGCGTACATGGAGAACACGTCGGCCGCGTACATCTCGATAACGTGTTCGAGCAGGATGAACGGGAAGCCCCGTCCGGGAAGCTCCACGATGCGCCCCGCATTGCGCGGCAGCGGGATGAGCCCGAACATCGCGTCCTCCGCAGCGACGTTCTTCGTCTTTTTCGGCTGCTTGGCCGCGCCTTTCTCTGCCTTTTCGCCCTTGCCGGGCTTCTCGGCCTCCTCGCCGAGGCGCACGACGATGTAGAGCCCTCCGTTCTCTAAGTGGGGGAAGGGGTGACGCGCGTTGATGATCTGCGGGGAAAGGAACGGCAGGATGTCGTCGCTCATGTGTTCGTCGAGGTAGTCGCGCTGATCGGGCGAAAGCTCGTCGGGATACAGGTGCGTCACGCCCGCCTCGGCGAGCTTTGCGCGCACGTCGTCGAACACGCGCTCCTGGACGGGGTAGAGTTCGTGGCATCGCTCGTGGATCGCGTCGAGCTGCTCGTTGGGTTCCATCATCGTTTTCGAGTCGTAGAGGCGCTTGCTCACAAGCGAGAGGTCGGTGAGGCTGCCGACGCGCACCATGAAGAACTCCTGGAGGTTGCTCCAGAAGATCGAGATGAAGTTGAGCCGGTCAAGGAGCGGCACGGTGCTGTCGGCACCCTGGTCGAGCACGCGCTCGTTGAACGCGAGCCAAGAGATCTCGCGGTTCTGCATGTAGGGCGACGCCTCCGGGCGCTTCTCGTCGTCGTAGTCGTCGCCGGCGTCCCAAGCGGCCGCCGCGTCTGCCGCTGCGCGCGCGGCCCGTTCTGCGATAAGGTCGGCCGTGGCTGCGCTGAGCGCCGCTCCCGGGTCGTCGTCGAACAGGTCGACCATGTCCTGGGAGTCGAACGCGTTGCCGGAGCCGGCGCGGCCGGGGCGGACGGGAGGATCGGTCATGCGGTCGGCCTCGCTTTCTTCATCGGGGACTTCGTCATCGGGGACTTCGCGGCGAGCATGCGCTCGAGCAGGTAGCCCTCGCGCACGCCGTGCTTGCGGACCTCGATCTCGCGCCCGCCGAGCTCGCCCATAAGCCGACGCATGATGAGCACGCCGGGGACGATCGTGTGGACGCGCTCGGTGGATGCCTTGAGCGCAAGGTGGACGAACTCGTCGGGGCTTTCGCGCAGGAGGTCGAGGACGGCCTCGAGGTCGGAGAGGGAAAGCGTGCGCGGTCGCTCGGGCGCGCCGGTCATCTGTGCGAGCATCTTCGCCGCTGCGCGGACGCTGCCGCCGATGCCGTAGAAGCGGCTCGCGGCGTATGCGGCCGGGTCGGACGTCTGAGCGCAGAAGGCGCTCCACAGCGCGTCCGAGACGGCCTGCATTTCGGCCTCGGTGGGCATGAGGCTCCTCACGTGCGTTGCGAACGAGGAAAGCGACCCGACCCCGATGCTCTCGCTGTCCGATTCGACGCCCGCGCGCACGCGGGTGATCTCGGTGGAGCCGCCGCCGATGTCGATGAGCGTGCCGTGGTCGATGGGCGCGGCGCACGCGGCGCCGACGAAGCCGAGGTGGGCCTCCTCCTGCGAGGAGAGGAGCGTGATCGGAGCCCCGATGCGCTTCGAGACGGCGGCGACGGCCGCTGCTGAGTTCGAGCAGTTGCGCAGCACGGCGGTCGCGAACACGTCGAGCCGGACGCACGCGAAGTAGCGGGCGCGTTTCATGTGGCCTTTGAGCACGCGTGCGGCGCGGTCGATGCCGGCGGGCGTGAAGGTGCCCCCCTCGACGAACGCGGACAGCCCCGCCATCACCTTGTCGCTGATGATGCTTTTGAAGTCGCCGCTTCCGTAGGCTCTCCGGCCGTCGTCTTTCACCTCGTAGACGACGAGGCGGATAGAGTTCGACCCGAGGTCGATGACGCCGTAGTTCGGCATGCGGGAGCGCTCCTTCCGTGCAGCGCCTTCATTGTACGCGAAGAAGGCAGCCGATGGCGCTACCGACTTCGCGCCGCCGGCCGGG